>JBAQHC010000038.1:0-1902 GCA_049288095.1 Alphaproteobacteria bacterium
GGTATGCGCGCGTCAAATCCCGGCCGAGCTTCCGGCCCCTTTTGGCCGATCACATAGCCGGCATGCCGCCACCGCGCCATTACGCCGATCTGGATTTCTAGGTGCCGCCAAGTATAGAGTTTTGGTCATGCGCTTCGGGGCAGGCAGGCCAACAGAAGTCAGCCATGACCGAATGTCAGCTCTAGCGCGGCGCCTTAAGGGGCTGGACCCGTGCTTGTGCCGTCACTCTTCGCGTTTGGAGGCTTGTTCATATGCGGTGCGGTCGCCCTATGGGTGATTAGGGGCGCACTTGTCTCCATGAGCCCTACAAATTGGAGCGAAAAATGGGTGACGAGCTCCTTCATCACATTTGCGTGGCATGAGGTAGGGCGCGGGCTGTTCTTCGGTCTTTTGGTTGCGGCCGGCCTTGCTCCGTTGACGGTGGCGTTCTTCGCCGGTTCTTCGCGTCCGTTCTCCAACATCACCTTTCTCTCGCTGTTGTCGTGGGCGGCATTCGCAGCCGCGATCTTCTTGGTTGGCGTCGTCAGCGGGCTCATCGGCTTTCTGCGCTATGAGGCCGGCAATCCCGAGCGGCACTCGATCATCAATCTCGCGCAGATCGCGATCGTCGGCGTGGCCGCGTTTCCGATTGCCGTTGTGTTCCTTACCTATCTCGTGCCGAGCCTCGTGCACATTGTCGGGCTATGGCTCGATACGATGGGGCTTTATGCGGAGCTTGCCTCCTGACGGCGCGAACGCGCGAGCGCCATTCCCGCGATGACTCGTCCGCGGCCATCAAAGCCGAGCTTATGGATCACATCGCGCGCGAAGGTTTCGACGCGGCCGGAATTGCGCCGTTTAGCGCGGCGAGTGATGCCGGTATTCGTTTGCGGGCTTTCGTTGAGGCCGGCTGGCATGGCCGCATGGATTGGCTTGCGCGCAAGCTTGCTTGGCGCGCCGATCCGCGCGCGATGTGGAGCGAAGCCAGAAGCGCAATCGTCGTGGGTTTGAGTTATGCGCCGGAAATCGATCCGCTCGATCAGCTGAACGATAAATCGCGCGCGGCAATTTCCGTCTATGCTCAGGGTACGGATTATCACGAGGTCTTGAAGAAGCGCTTGAAACGCGTTGCCGGTTGGCTCGCCGAGCGGAGCGCCGTGGGCGTGAAAGTGTTCGTCGACACGGCGCCGGTAATGGAAAAGCCGCTCGCCCGGGCAGCGGGGCTCGGCTGGCAAGGCAAGCACACGAATTTGGTGAGCCGCGAACATGGCTCATGGCTGTTCCTGGGCGTCATTTTGAGCGCGCTCGATCTGCCGGCGGATGCGCCCGATGAAGATCATTGCGGCTCATGCAGAGCCTGCCTCGATATTTGCCCGACCAAGGCTTTCCCGGCGCCTTATCAGCTCGATGCGCGGCGCTGCATCAGCTATCTGACCATCGAGCATGATGATCATATTCCGCGTGAATTTCGCGAAAGCATCGGCAATCGCATTTACGGCTGCGATGATTGCCTTGCGGTCTGCCCGTGGAACAAGTTCGCTCGTGCGAGCGCCGAGGTGGCGTTTCACCCGCGCGAGGCGCTGCGAACGCCACTCTTGGTAGAGCTTGCCGCGCTCGATGATGCAGCGTTTCGAAAACTGTTCTCCGGCTCCGCGATCAAGCGCATCGGCCGCGACCGTTTTGTGCGCAATGTAGTGATCGCTGTGGGTAATTCGAGCGATGTATCACTTATTGAAGTTGCGCGGGCGCGACTGCGCGATCAATCGCCCTTGGTGCGCGCGGCCGCGATTTGGGCGCTGTCGCGCTTGATGCCGCAAGAGGCGTTTGCCGCGCTCGCAGCAACCGAGGCGCCACGCGAAGCGGATGCTGCCGTTCGCGCCGAGTGGATGATTTAACGCGCCCCCTGTTTACGGGGGAAGTGGC
>JBAQHC010000039.1:0-3659 GCA_049288095.1 Alphaproteobacteria bacterium
CACCCTCACCCTTCCCTCTCCCTAAAGGGAGAGGGAAATCCGGTCAAGCACTGTCTACCGGCAATTCATGTTATGAAGCCGGGCCGAGCCAATTTGCTTTAAGGTGAGCCATGCGTGAGAAGCTGCGCGAAGACATGAAGGCCGCGATGAAGGCCAAGGAGACGCGGCGCCTTTCCACAATCCGCCTGATGCTCGCCGCGATCCAGGAGCGCGACAATGCCGCGCCCAATGGCAAGATCCCCGATGAGGAGATTTTGCCCGTGCTCAACAAAATGATCCGTCAACGGAAGGAATCGCTCGAGACCTATGAGAAAGCGGGGCGCGGTGATCTTGCCAAGGTCGAGCGCGAAGAGATCGCGATCATCGAAGGCTACCTGCCGAAGCAAATGAGCGAGGCCGAGGCGCGCGAGGCGATCGCAGCGCTTGTGAAGGAGGTCGGAGCATCGGGCCCGAAAGACATGGGCAAGGTGATGGGCGCTCTCAAAGCGAAGTTCTCGGGCCAGATGGATATGGGCAAAGCCAATGGCGTCGTGAAGGAATTGCTGACGAAATGAACCCGTAGCTCACGGGGCGAGTTCCCTGGGGAGCAGCATGAGTTGCTGCTGAGGCGGCGCCGGCGGCAATTGAATTTGAAGCCGGAACAAAGGCGGCGCCTTGCGGATGAGCGCGAGTTCCGAAGCTTGGTTCGACGCCGCAAAGCCTGCTGTCGGCGCCTCAAGCCCGAGACCGCTGACGAGCGCGCCTGCCGGCCAGCGGAACGGCTTCTTTGCCTTGAAGGCTTGAAGCGCAAGAGCGGCCCGCGCTTTGACGTCGGCCTGCGCGTCATCGGGGAGGAGCTTGATTGCGAGCTGTTGCTCGAGCACCGCATTGTCGAACTGACCGGTCTCGGCATAGGCCGCGGCGAGCGTCGTGTGAAGGGTCGTTGCGGAGGCGAGTTGTCCGTTGCCTGTGCCGAGTTGAAGCGCCTTGACCGCAAGATCAAGCGCTTCGGCACCGTTGCGATATGCGCCATCTGGGCAAGTCGAGCGCACCCAGGACTTGCCTGCATAAGCAATTCCGTCAGGAGTAAATGTGAGCGCCTTGTCGAAATCGGCAATTGCGGATTTGCAATCGGCTGTTTCGTCATATTCGAAGCCGCGGTTCTCGTAAAACAAGGGCTGGTTTGGCGACAGGCCGATCGCCTTGGTGAGATCAGCGATTGCGAGATCGTGCTGCTTCAGTCCACCGTATGCCGCCGCGCGATTGTTGTAGGCGAGCGGGTTGGTGGGTTCACGAGTGACCACAGTTGAAAAATCCGTGGCGGCATTTTGGTATTGCCCGCTGTTGAGATATGCGATCGCGCGCAAGGTATAAAGCGCGGTAATGTCCTTGAGCTTCAGCGCCGCGGTGCAGTCGGCAATCATTGCGGACCAATTCTTCTTGCTGAAGTAAGCAAGCGCGCGCAATCGCAGCGCCCCAAGCCTGAGCCTGGGTTCAATATTGATGACGATCGTGTAATCCGCGATCGCTTCGTCATACCGGCCAATACCATCAAATGCCTCGCCGCGCAAGACATAGACCTCCGTGATCGTCGGATCGAGCTTGAGCGCCTGTGTGAAATCGGCGATCGCACTGCTCGGATCCTTGAGCGTGAGGTAAAGCGAGCCGCGATCGGCATAGGCGACGGCAAGCGTCGGATCGGCGGCAATGGCTGAGCTCAAGTCGGCCAGCGCGTTCTGATAGTCCTGTTTCTTCGCGTAGAGCAGGGCGCGTGCGATATAGGCGATGGCGCGCTGATGATCGGTGAGGGGCTCATTTGCGAGGCACCGCGTCCATTCAAGCATTTGTGCATCGGGCGAGGCGGCGCTGCGGGCGGAGAGGCAAATCTCTTGAGGCAAGTGCTGGGTAAGCTCGGCGGCAGAAACGGCGCCAGGCAAGAGCAAGACAAGAGCAAGTAAAAGCGGCTTCATGACGATCCCCCACCGGCCGAAGACCTGGCCGTTCCCACCCGCGCATTCTGCCGGAAGCGCTCGCGTCTTGGTAGGGCGCCGGGGCGCGAAATCTTCAGGCGCCTTCGCCGGTTCTCAGCCAGCGCGCGCAGTCGGGCGAAAGGTGCTCGGCCGCGATCCTATCGGCCTTGGCGATCTCTTCCTTGTTCAGTACGGCGCGCCAGCGGCCGGTCTCGCCTTTGTACATGAAGCTCGCGCCCTTATCCTTGAAGCTATCGGTCGGCAACAGCTCATCCTTGTGCGCCTTCATGTAGTTGAAGCTGCAATGCGCGAGGATTTTGGGCCAACTTTCGTCCGTGATCGGAGTGTCGATGAATGCCGCGATCTTGCGGATCATGCCGGGCAAATCGTCCTTCAAATTCTGATAGTGGACGAGCATGACGTTGCTGAGCTTGCGCACATCCCACCAAGACTGAACGCTGTCCCAGAACGGCCAATAAGGTGCGCCGTCGTTTTCGAGGAACGCGTGGTAATAGGCACGGATGTCGGTGGTTGGGACGACGAAGTCGCGCTCGGTTTTTCTGTGCGGCGCTGAGTTCGCGAGCGCGATCAAATCGTCCGTGTAGTTCATGAGGTGCGGATAAAAGCTCCACACCACGTCGCGCACATCGCGGCCGATATAGACGTATTTGACTTGCGGCAACAGGTTGAGCGCATCGGCGGGCAAATGCGTTTTGAACACGCGGCGCCCGGGGATGGCGTTCGTCCATTTCCCGATGTCGTCCTTTTTGATTGTCCACCAATCGAGCCAGATGCCGCTCTCGCGCACCTTCACGCTCGCATCGCCGTTGTAGATGAGCTGCAAGAGGATTTGCTGCAGCCAGGTGATGCCGGCCTTCGCCCAATTCGCCGCAACGACATCGCCTTCCCTGAATTCGACAAAATCCCAATTCGTCGAATCCTGGTGATGGTTCAGCACATCATGCGTCTTTGCGTGGATGCCGTTCATAGTTGTTGCCAGGGCTGGTCGCTTGTCCTTCAATTTCCTTGCGATCTGATGGTCGCGACGTTTCCATAATAATATCCCCCCTCCCGCAGGGGGAGGGGGGATTCGAGAAACCCTCGGGTAATAGAACTCGAATCAGGCAAGGTCGAAGCGGTCGGCGTTCATCACCTTGGTCCAGGCCGCGACGAAGTCGGCGACGAACTTTCCGTGCGCGTTGGCGGAGCCATAGACTTCGGCGATCGCGCGCAACTCGGAGTTCGAGCCGAAGACGAGATCGACGCGGCTTGCGGTCCATTTCGGTTGGCCGCTCTTGCGGTCGCGTCCCTCGAACACATTCTCGTCCGAGGTCGCCTTCCACGCCGTGCCCATGTCGAGCAAGTTCACGAAAAACTCGTTGGTCAGCGTCTCGGGACGCTTGGTGAAGACGCCAACTTTCGACTCGCTGTGGTTCGCGCCGAGCATGCGCAAGCCGCCAACAAGAACTGTCATCTCCGGCGCAGTCAGCGTCAGGAGTTGCGCCTTGTCGACCAAAAGCTCCTCAGCCGAGACGGAGTAGTTGCCCTTGAGGTAGTTGCGGAAGCCGTCCGCCACCGGCTCGAGATAGGTGAAGGAGTGCACATCCGTTTGCTCCGCGCTTGCATCTGTGCGGCCCGGCGCGAATGGAACACTGATGTCATGTCCGCCGGCCTTTGCAGCTTTTTCGATCGCGGCGCACCCCCCGAGAA
>JBAQHC010000040.1:0-1544 GCA_049288095.1 Alphaproteobacteria bacterium
GCCTGGGGTAGCTTCAAGCCCGATACTATCAATGTAGCGACCGCGGGCCGTTTACAGGCGGAGGCCGTGATGTTGATGGACCGCGCAGGTTATCGCTGACTTGTCCGTGCCGGATACCAACCTTCACCAACCGCCGGCTGTCCACGATCTTCCCGGATCAGAGCCCGACGGGACATTCCGGGTGTGGTATCTGTTCGCCTTAGTATTGGCTATCCTGGTTGCCGCGCCGTTGTTGGTGATAGCTTCCTCCTGGCTTGATCCTCAGACAGCGGTCTGGCGCCATCTGGCGGAGACGGTGCTGAACCGTCTTGTGTTGAACACCTTGGTCCTGGCGTTGGGCGTCTCTATTGGAGTGCTGGTGATCGGCGTCGGCCTGGCCTGGCTTACCGCCATGTGCGAATTCCCGGGCCGCCGCTTTTTCGAATGGGCGCTCATGTTGCCGCTGGCAATCCCCGCATATGTATCCGCCTTCGTCATGCTGGGCCTGTTTGATTTTTCCGGACCGCTGCAGACTATGTTGCGTGCCGCTTTCGGTCCGAACGGATACTGGTTTCCCGAAATCAGGTCGGGCGGAGGAGTGATCGTTGTCATGGTGCTGGTGCTGTATCCCTACGCCTACATGCTGGCGCGCTCGGCCTTTCTGACGCAGGGCCGGGCTACGATGGAGGCGGCGCGCATTCTCGGCTTAGGACCCTGGGGTGGATTCTTCCGTGCCGTCCTGCCGATGGCCCGGCCGGCGATCGTGGCCGGGATGTCGCTTGCGCTGATGGAGGCGCTGGCCGATTTTGGTACCGTGGCGGTTTTTAACTATGACACTTTTACCACGGCCATCTATAAAGCCTGGTTTGGATTGTTCAGTCTACAGGCCGCATCCCAATTGGCTACTTTGCTGTTGCTGTTTGTGGCGCTGGTTCTGTTGGGCGAGCGTCGCTTGCGCGGAC
The DNA here is from genome assembly GCA_049288095.1 of Alphaproteobacteria bacterium. GTDB lineage: Bacteria > Pseudomonadota > Alphaproteobacteria > CAWBKL01 > CAWBKL01 > CAWBKL01. Next base: position 942 of record JBAQHC010000040.1, read on the forward strand.
GGGCTCATTATCATGCGACAATGCCCAATCCCCGGGCGCAACGCTATGTGCTCGGCGGCGCTTATCGCTGGCTGGCTATGGCAACCGCAGGTGCGGTTTTCGCCGTCTCCTTTCTGGTCCCGGTGGCGCAACTGCTGAGTTGGACCTGGGGTGTCATCCGGACGGATTTGACCGTACGTTATCTGGAGTTGTTGCTGCACACCCTGACCCTCGGTCTCTTGGCGGCGTTTATTACGGTGGCCGGCGCCCTGCTCCTGGCATATATCCGGAGGCTCCATCGTGATCGTTTAACGAGATCTATGGTAGCCGTTGCGACCTTGGGTTATGCCCTGCCTGGCACTGTGCTCGCTGTCGGTATTATGTTGACGTCCACCAGTGTTGATCGATTTGTTAGCGCGGTGTGGCAGGCGGGTGGAGGTGAGTCATCGCTGCGCGTCTTTTCAGGCACGGTGATCGTCCTTTTGCTGGCGTATCTGGTACGGTTCATCGCGGTGGCATTTGGACCCATTGAGAGCGGGTTTGCCCGTATACGCCCCTCCTTGGCCGAGGCCGCGCGAAATCTGGGTGCCGCGCCTGCGGAGCTGATGCGCCGTATTTATTTTC
>JBAQHC010000041.1:0-3791 GCA_049288095.1 Alphaproteobacteria bacterium
TCCATATGCTTGCCATACGGCAAGAGATCGAACAGGAAGACTCTCATTCTTATTGTCCCTTCCTTCGACTTCGTTCAGTCCGCGATGCCCTCGGCGAGCCTCACTCGCGTTATGTTATGCGCTTGCAGGCGCGGCAAGACCTCTTTGCCAAGCCGCCTGATTTGATTGAGGAACATTTCTTGCGGCACTGCACCGCGATTACACGAAATAAGCACGGTCGAAGCGCCACAATGCTCCGCCGCGGCGAGCACACGCTCAACAATCTCATCCGCCGTGCCCCATGCGCCATTCTCGGCCTGCGCCACAATCTTCTCGCGCGTCATTGTGGCCTCGAAAGCCGTGTCGTTGGCGACCGCCGCCTTGGAAGAATTACGCATGTAGGCCGTCGACTGATCGGAATAATAGCCCTTCTCGATCCGGTCACGCGTGACATGATCAAAGTGATAAAGCGTGTTGTACCAATACTCGACATAAGGCGCATATTCCTTAATCGCTTGCGCCTTGTTGTCGGCGATGTAGCAATCCATCGGCATGATGAAGTGTTCGGGCGTCACGCGCCGTCCATATTTTGCCTGACACTCTGCGTAATAGCGTATGATATCGCGCCGCGCATCGCCCTTGGCCTCGCCGCCGGAAACCGATGATCCCGGTGTGATCGGCGCATTCCACCTCGCGGCCCATTCGATCGACTCTTTCGATCCCGTCACCGGCAACCAGACTTGAGGGAATGGCTGCTGCACAGGGCGCGGCCAGATAGCGACATCCTTGTAGGAGAAGAATTCGCCCTCGTGCGAGAAGCTTTCTTGCGTCCACGCTTTGTGCATCACTTCGAAACATTCTTCGAAGCGGCCGCGCGATTCCGCCATCGCGATATTAAAGAAGCGATATTCGCGTGGTGCGCCGCGCGCGACGCCCGCAATCAAACGCCCGTTCGAAAGACAACCAAGCATCGCCAATTCCTCGGCGAGCCGGAGTGGCTTATGGATCGGCAGAAGATTGCCGTAGATGCAGATCTTCATGCGCTTGGTGCGCTGAATGATCGAGGCCGCGAGCAAATTCGGCGAGTTCATCGTGCCGTAGGGCGTGCCGTGATGCTCGTTCATCACGACACCATCAAAGCCGAGGCGCTCCATCTCCTCCCAGGCTTCAAGATGCTCCTGATAGGTCTTGATTTGCTCTTCGGGCTTGAAATAGCGCCGCCCTAACGGGCGCGGCAGCTCGCCGTCCTTTTTCAGATAATCGAGATTCTCGCGGTACGGCAGAAGATCAAAAATGAAGACCTTCATGGCGCGCCTTCCGCGAATTGAACGCGCGCGACCTTATGCGCCTTAAGCCGCGGCAACACTTCCTCACCGATGCGCCGAATCTGATTGAGGAACATCTCCTGCGGCATCGCTCCTCGGTTGCAGGTGAGGATCACGGTTTCGGCGCCGGCATGCTCGGCTTCTGCGATAATTCGCTTCACGCATTCATCTGCCGGACCCCAGGCTGCCGTCTCGGCCTGCGCGCGTACCATTTCCATGGTCATGCCGCCGAAAATTGAATCATTGGCGATCGCCGCGACGGAGTTCGACCTGCGAAAATCACCCGAGGACGCGCTGTAATAGCCCTTGCCGGCAATCTGATCTTGCGTGACATGATCGAACGCAAACAGCGTGTTGAAATAGTAGAGCGAATGTGGCGCGTATTCCTTGATTGCTTGCTCTTTGGAATCGGCGACATAGCAATCGATGAACACATTGAGATGATCGGGCGTGACCGCGCGCCCATATTTCGCCTGGCACTTGGCATAGTGGCGCACAATGTCTTCGACAAGAGGAATGCCGCCGGGGCCGCCGAACGAGCCCGTGCCCGGCGTGATCGGCAGATTGTATTTCGCCGCCCACTCGATTGATTCTTTGCTGCCCGTGATCGGCACCCACACTGGCGGATGCGGACTTTGCACCGGACGCGGCCAAATCGCGACATCCTTGTAGGAATGAAATTTGCCTTGGTAGGAGAAGCTCTCCTCGGTCCAAGCGCGTCGCATGATCTCGAAGCACTCTTCGAAACGCGCCCGAGATTCCGCCATCGGGATGTTATGGAAGCGATATTCGCGTGGCGCGCCTCGCGCAACGCCAGCAATCAGCCGCCCGTTCGACAGGCAATCGAGCATCGCAAGCTCTTCGGCAAGCCGAAGCGGCTCATACAACGGCAGGAGATTGCCGTAGATGAGAACCTTCAGTTTCTGGGTGCGCTGGAAGATCGAAGCCGCGAGCAGATTAGGCGAATTCATCGAGCCATAGGGCGTGCCGTGATGCTCGTTGATGCCGACACCGTCGAAACCATAACGCTCCATCTCTTGCCACGCCGCGAGGTGCTCGGCATAAGTTCGAACCGCGACATCAGGCTTGAAGTATTTCTTGCCGAGCGGCCAAGGCAGATGGCCATCGGCCTTGAAGCGGTCGAGATTTTCGCCATAGGGCACGAAGTCGAACAGGAAGACCTTCATTTCCTCGTCTCCTTTCCGCTCCCCGGCGCTGGCCAGCGAAGAAATCGTTAAACGCCCTCGGCGAACTTCACTTTGGTGATCTTATGGGCTTTGAGCCGCGGCAGCACCTCTTTGCCGATACGCCGAAGCTGGTTGAGAAACATCTCTTGCGGCAACGCACCACGATTGCAGACGAGCAGCGCCGTATGAGCGCCCGCCTCCGTCGCTTCGTCGATAATGCGCTCGGCAACTTCATCCGGCGTGCCCCAAGCCATGCCTTCGGCTTGCGCGCGTAAGCCTTCGAGCGTCGGGCCGACACTGAGCGGCCGCTCCTTGTCGCTTGCTAGCGTGCCCGTGCCGCCGCTCCGCAAATGCTGATGCGCGCTGGCGCTATAGTAACCCTTTTGTTGGTCCGCCGCCTCATGGTCGTAGCGGATCAGCGTGTTCCAGAAATAAACGTAATAGGGTCCATATTCTTTGACGGCTTGCGCTTTCGAATCCGCGACATAGCAATCGATCATGAGATTGAAATGCTGCGGCGTCACCTTCCGTCCGTGCTGCGCCTGCACCTTTGAGTAATGGCGAATAATATCCTCGCGCACAGTGCCTTGGCGCGTGACGCCTGGCGTGATGCCGATATCGTTCGCCGCCGCCCATTCGATCGTTTCTTTGGTACCGGTTGCTGGCACCCAGACGGGCGGGTGCGGCTGCTGAACCGGGCGCGGCCAGATCGCAACATCCTTGTAGGAATGAAATTTACCCTCGTAGGAAAAGCTCTCTTCGATCCACGCGCGCTTCATGATCTCGAAGCATTCTTCGAACCGCGCTCGCGACTCAGAGGCCGGCACATTGTAGACGCGATATTCGCGCGGCGCGCCGCGCGCGATACCGGCGATCAATCGCCCGTTCGACAAGCAATCGAGCATCGCAAGCTCTTCGGCGAGGCGCAGCGGCTCGTGAATTGGCAAGAGATTGCCGTAAGTGAGGATCTTCGTCTTCTTGGTGCGTTGCGCGATCGCCGCGACAAGAAGATTGGGCGAATTCATGAGGCCATATGGCGTGCCGTGATGCTCGTTCACCGCGATGCCGTCGAAGCCAAGCGCCTCCGCCTCCGTCCAAGCGGAGAGATGCTCCTCATAGGTGCGCACCGCGATCTCGGGATTGAAATACCGCTTGGTGAGCTGGGGAATTACGCCATCGACGCGGAAACGCTCGATATTCTCGGCGTAAGGCAGAAGATCGAAGATAAACGCGTCCATGCTCGTCTCACGCTCGTTCAGCTCTCCCCTCTCCCCTTGTGGGAGAGGGTGGTCAACGGCGC
>JBAQHC010000042.1:0-1744 GCA_049288095.1 Alphaproteobacteria bacterium
CACCTCCCCCGTAAACGGGGGAGGATGAACACTATCGAAACTAGTCAGCCTCTCCCCGCAAGCCGGGCGAGGGAGGAGTGTGTCGCGCCGGAGACGCAAAATGGCTGATGACGCGCCTGTAACCGCAAAGCAGAACGAAGCGCCCGAGCAATCGCGCACGTTCAATCTCAATTTCGGGCCGCAGCATCCGGCGGCGCATGGCGTGTTGCGCCTGGTGCTCGAGCTTGACGGCGAAATTGTCGAGCGCGTCGATCCGCATATCGGCCTCTTGCATCGCGGCACCGAAAAGCTGATCGAAGCGAAAACTTATCTCCAGGCGATCCCGTATTTCGACCGGCTCGATTATGTCGCGCCAATGAATCAGGAGCACGCCTTCTGCCTCGCCATCGAAAAGCTGATGGGGCTCAAGGTTCCGCCGCGCGGCCAATATATTCGCATGCTCTATTGCGAGATCGGGCGCCTGCTCAACCACCTCCTCAACGTCACGACGCAGGCGATGGATGTCGGCGCGCTGACCCCGCCGCTCTGGGGCTTCGAGGAGCGCGAGAAGCTCATGGTGTTTTATGAGCGCGCGAGCGGCAGCCGCATGCACGCGGCTTATTTCCGGCCCGGCGGTGTGCACCAGGATTTGCCGCAGGCGCTGCTCGACGATATCGCGAAGTTTTGTGAGACCTTCATCCCGGTTGTCGACGACATCGAGGGCTTGCTCACCGAAAATCGCATCTTCAAGCAGCGCAATGTCGATATCGGCCTCGTCACGCAGAAGGACTGCTTCGAGTGGGGCTTTTCCGGCGTGATGCTGCGCGGCTCGGGCATCGCATGGGACCTCCGGCGCACCCAGCCTTACGAAGCTTACAACGAGATGGAGTTCGAAATCCCGATCGGCAAGAACGGCGACAATTATGATCGCTATCTGTGCCGCGTCGAAGAGATGCGCCAATCCGTCAAGATCATGAAGCAGTGCTTGGCGAAGATGCCGAAAGGTGAGGTGATCACCGACGATCACAAAGTAGTTCCGCCCAAGCGCGCCGAGATGAAGCGCTCGATGGAGGCGCTCATTCATCACTTCAAGCTTTACACCGAAGGTTACCACGTGCCGGCGGGCGAGGTTTACGCTGCGGTCGAAGCGCCCAAAGGCGAGTTCGGCGTTTATCTCGTGAGCGATGGCACGAATAAGCCGTATCGTTGCAAGATCAGAGCACCGGGCTATCCGCATCTCGCCGCGATGGATCATCTCTGCCGCGGCCACATGGTCGCGGATATCTCTGCCGTCTTGGGCTCGCTCGATATCGTGTTCGGGGAGATCGACCGGTGAGTGTCCCTGTACCCCTCTCCCTAACCCTCCCCCTCAAGGGGGGAGGGGACTCGTTTCTAATCACCTCTCCCCTTGAGGGAGAGGTCGGCGGCGCGCAGCGGCGCCGGGAGAGGGGTTTCTAATGTCCGTCCGCCGCCTCGCACATGAGCAGCCAGCAAGCTTTGCGTTCACGCCGGATAACAAAGCGTGGGCGGAGAAGACGATTGCGAAATATCCGCAAGGCCGTCAGCAATCTGCGATCATTCCGCTGTTGTGGCGCGCGCAAGAACAGCACGAAGGCTGGTTGCCCAAACCGGCGATCGAGCATGTCGCCGACATGCTCGGCATGCCTTATATCCGCGCGCTCGAAGTGGCCACCTTCTACACGATGTTCAATTTGGAACCGGTGGGAAAGCACCAGGTTCAAGTGTGCACGACGACGCCGTGTTG
>JBAQHC010000043.1:0-1609 GCA_049288095.1 Alphaproteobacteria bacterium
ATCGCTCGCCGCCACGCTGCCATATCGTCCAATCCTTCATCTCAAAGCCCCAGGCGCATACATAGGAGCCCGAAACGACAGATGAATCCCCCGCTTATGACAACTTTCATGGAAGCGATCGTCTAGGAGCCCGTCCAGATAGGCATCGCGGCCGGGCATTTGTTGTACGGTAGGCGGCTCAGGCGGCCTTTGCGAGGGTGAACAGCTTCATGAGGTTGTGGGCGGTGCAGATCATGGCCCACTCGGCACGCACTTTCTCGACGCCCCGCAACAGGAACTGGCGGAAGCCGCGGGCCTGTTTGATCTGTCCGAACACCGGTTCCACCACTTGCTTTCTCAATCGGTAGGGCGTTTCGAAGCCGCCGTCGTCGATCTTTTTTCGCATCAGTTGCGTCAGCGGTCCACCAACCTTGCCGTTTGCCGCCGTCGGGTGCTTGGCCCGTCCGGGTGCGACATAACCGTCGATACCACGTGCTACGAGCGCTTCGAGATTGGCTTCGCTGCAGTAGCCGGAGTCCGCTGAGGCCTGCTCCGGCTTGCGGCCGAGATTGTTCTCGATTGCCGCGACCAAGGGCACCAACTGGCCCTGATCGCTGCCGCACTGCGTGAGTTCGTGCGCGACAATGATCTGGGCGTCCGCGTCGACGGCTGCCTGTGCGTTATAGGCTTGGACGAAGCCATCCTTCGACTTCATGATGCGGCTTTCCGGATCGGTGAAGTTGCGCTGCGCCTTGGGATCGGGTTCGTCCGATGGCGGGGCCGCCGGTTTGCCCGGCTTCTTGCGGCCTTCAGCGTCGCGCTGCTTTTCTTTTTCGGCCTCGATGCGGCGCTCTTCCTCCGCGGCCAGCTTGGCGTCGGCCTCCAGCGCCGCCATCGCCTCCTGGATCTTCGCCAGCCGTTTCGCCTTGTCGCCGGCCCAATCCGGCATCTCGTCACCACGCTTGTCTTTGCCGAAAGTCTCGTCCTCTTGGGCATCCGCCGCCTCGGCGGCCGCCAGCATGCGAGCGACCTCGGCTTTCAATTCCGACTCGCGTTTCTTCATGCGTTGATAACTCATCGCTTTATGTTTCGACGCGTTCGCTTTGATCTTCGTGCCATCCAAGGCGACGTGGCCGAGTTTGACCAGCCCGGCTGTCTCGCACAATTTCAGAACCTGCAGAAACAACGCGCCGAGCGCCTTTAAATGCCGCTTGCGGAAGTCGCTGATCGTTCGGAAGTCCGGCGGATCGAGCGCGACAATCATCACAAAATCGTTCCGCTCGCGGCAGGCTCTGGCAATCCGCCGCGACGAATAGAGCCCACTCGCATAGCCGTGCAGCAGCAACGCGACCATCATGCGCGGATCGAACGGCGGCTGGCCGAGCCCACTCACGTAGCTGCCCGCGATCTCCTTGAGATCCAGGCTCTCCCGCACCAGCCCGACGATAAACCGCGAGACATGGTCCTTGGGAACGAAGTCCTGCACACTCGGCGGCAGAAGCAACGTCTGATCGATATTCCAGGGGCGGAAGTGCTTGCTCATAGTCCAAGGTTGAATCAGACTCGCTGACACTTGAACAGCGACTACTCGGACAGGCTCCTAGGGCCGGGACCTTCAAGATGCGTCGGC
>JBAQHC010000044.1:0-2307 GCA_049288095.1 Alphaproteobacteria bacterium
GTTCCCTACACGTCGGAGTCCAAGGAGGCAATTGAACCCTATCCGGAGATCCTCAAGGAGATACGCTTGGGGTTGCAGCGATGTGGGCGACAGCTTGCGCACTATTTGCGCCGCGAGACGCATCTTCGCCTGGAATATGACCGGCGTACCTATATCGAGAAGTATCTGCCGCACATCGGCATCGCCCTGCAGGATATCCTGGCGCTTAGCGACGATGAGCGCGACTCGGCTGTGAATAAGCTCGATGATGTGCTGCACAGGAGCCGGACAACTCGAAGGGCTGAACGATGAGTAAGGATAGTCCCGATGCCATGCGCGGCGATTTGGATAAGAGGACCATCACGCTCATTGACTCGATTGCCAGGCAAATCCGCACAGACGCCGAAAGCGGAAAGCCGCCGGCCATCAAGCTCCCGGTTCGCAGCCTTGCCAATGTCAAGTATGACGAGGCGAAGGGATACTTCGAACTCGGCGCCGCGCACAAGGTGCGCACGCTGACGGTAAACACTGCCCGATCTTTCGCGCAGACCCTTCGTTTGATGGCAACCTCACGGGCTATGGTCGAGAGCAACGATTTCGCCACCAAGCGCGAGGCCTATTACATCAGCAAGAACTGGGGTGATTGCCGCTTTGACGAGCAGGCCGAGTCCGATGCCATCATGGATGACATCGAGGCCATGGCATCGATGCATGGCCTGTCACGCGAACAGCTACGCTTCTACCCAGAGTCACATGGCGGCTCGGTGGCAGGCCGGCTCACTGTTGTCGACCGAAACCCGGCGACGGGAGAGCCCATTGAGATCGACTGTGCCAACCTGGGCAGCGGGGCCTACAGCATTCCGCGCTCGGTTGAACATCTCAGCTTCCGGAGCGATGCACGTTTCGTGCTCGCCATCGAAACCGGCGGTATGTTTCAACGTCTCAACAATCATCGGTTCTGGGAGACGGCGAGCTGCATCATCGTGGAGATGGGCGGCGTGCCAACCCGCGCGACGCGGCGCTTCATTCGCCTTCTTGCCGACAAGCAGGACTTGCCCGTCTACTGCTTCGTCGATTGCGATCCCTACGGCTTCGCAAACATCTACCGCACGCTCAAGGTGGGTTCGGGCAACGCGGCCCACATCAACCGCTTCTTCTGCGTCCCCCAGGCGCGTTTCTTGGGCGTCACGCCGCAGGACATCATCGACTTTGGCCTTGAGGACGCGACCCACCCGCTGGAGAAGTCCGACGTCAAGCGGGCTCAGGACGCATTGGGCAACGACCCGTTCATCAAGGCCCACCCCGAGTGGATCGCAGCAATCAAGCAATTGCTTCAGATGGGCGTTCGCGCCGAGCAGCAGGCGCTGGCAAAATGGGGCCTCAATTACGTCATTGACGAATATCTGCCTCAGAAGCTCGCCAACGAGAGCAGCTTCCTGCCATAGAAGTTCACAGGCTCCAGGCGAGCCCAGCAGCGCTTCGTGCGCGCGCCGACCAGCTTTGAGCAGGCGAGCGCGCAGATCTAGGCGCAGAGGAGATCGCTCGCAACCGTGTGTGATGGCGTTCTGGCCGCAGAATTCCACTATTGATGACCGCTTAGGGTCAAACGCGTCGCGCGCTAACCATTCGCCGGAAGAATTGGACAGAAAGCTGACGTAGCGTCAATCGCTTGGACGAGCCGAGCGCATCCTGGACTGTCTCTCAACCAAGGAGACAGACCATGGAAAATGAACAAGTATCTGCTGCCGAGAAGACCGCTCGCCGCCTACCCTGGAACAAGGGCAAGCTCATCGGCGCAAAGCCGCCGCTGCGGCCAAGCCATGTGTGGTCGATCAGAACCAAGCTGCAGATTGAGGGCCGCAAAAGAGATCTCGCGCTGTTCAACTTGGCGATCGACAGCAAGCTGTGCGGCTGTGACGTGGTCGCCGTCCGTGTCGATGACGTGGCACCGAACGGCTATGCGCTCGATCGCGCGACGGTCCGCCAGAAGAAAACGGACAGGCCGGTGCGGTTCGAACTGACCGATCAAACGCGGCAGGCGATCGATGAGTACTTGAGGCTGACCGGCCGAAAGCCAGGCCAGTTCCTATTTGCCGGCCGCGGCGACGCCTCGCGCGGACTGACCACCCGGCAGTATGCCCGGCTCGTCGGAGAGTGGGTGGCCAGCATTGGCCTCGATCCGAGCAAGTTCAGCACGCACTCGTTGCGCCGCACGAAGGCAGTTCTGATCTACCGGCGGACAGGTAATCTCCGGGCAGTCCAACTCTTGCTCGGTCACTCGAAGATCGAGAGCACTGTTCGCTACCTCGGCATCGAGGTCGATGATGC
>JBAQHC010000045.1:0-6920 GCA_049288095.1 Alphaproteobacteria bacterium
CCGTCGCCTTCGGCGACACCTCCCCCGTGAACGGGGGAGGAAAAGAGCGGAAAGCAGGAGATTCCCATGCGTCTGATGATTGTCGGCCGTTTGAACGGCCAGCTCACGGAAGCAACAAAGATCGCCATCGAGAAAGGCGCACGCGTCAGCCATGTCGAGACGGTGCCGGCGGCGCTTGCCGCCTTGCGCGCGGGGCGCGGAGCCGATCTCTTGATGGTCGACGTAACCGAAGACATCGCCGACCTTATCGATCAACTGGGGCAAGAGCGTATTCATGTTCAGGTCGTTGCGTGCGGCATCGGCACGGATGCGAACGCGGCGGTCGCGGCGATTAAAGCCGGCGCCAAGGAATATATTCCGCTCCCGCCGGATGCGGAGTTGATCGGCGCGATCCTCGCGGCGGTTGCGCGCGACGCACCCGAGCCCATCTTCACCGATCCCGCGATGAAGACCGTCGTCGCGCTTGCCGAGCAGGTCGCTCCTTCCAACGCTTCGATCCTCATCACCGGCGAATCCGGCGTTGGTAAGGAAGTGATGGCGCGTTATGTCCATCAGCGCTCCTCGCGCTCCAAAGAGCCGTTTATAACGGTCAACTGCGCGGCAATCCCTGAGAATCTCCTCGAATCCGAATTGTTCGGCCATGAGAAAGGCGCCTTCACGGGCGCCATCGCCCGGCGCATCGGAAAATTCGAGGAAGCCAATGGCGGAACCCTGCTGCTCGATGAAATCAGCGAAATGGATACGCGCCTGCAAGCCAAGCTCTTGCGCGCGATCCAAGAGCGCGTGATCGACCGCGTCGGCGGCGGCAAGCCGATCCCCGTCGATATTCGCATCATCGCGACTTCAAACCGCGACCTTGCCGGCGAGGTCAAGGCGGGGACCTTCCGCGAGGATCTGCTCTACCGTCTCAATGTCGTCAATCTCAAAATCCCGCCCTTGCGCGAACGGCGCGAGGATATTCTCGCCCTCGCCGCCTACTTCATCCGCAAATATTCCGATGCGAATGCGATCGCGTCACGGCCCCTCGCCAAGGACGCGCAAGACCTGATGCTCAAGCATGAGTGGCGTGGCAATGTGCGCGAACTCGAAAATACGATGTATCGCGCGGTGCTGCTGTCGCACGGCCCGGAAATCGCAGCCCCCGCGATCCGTTTGCCTGATGGCAGCCGGGTCGATGAACATGCGCGCGGCCTCGCCGACATGTCGGCGCGCGCCGCGGCTTTGGCGAATGATGCGGCGAATGCCTTTGTCGGCCGCACCGTTGCAGATGTCGAACGCGACTTGATCCTCGGCACGCTCGATCACTGCCTCGGCAACCGGACGCATGCCGCGAACATTCTCGGCATTTCGATCCGAACGTTGCGCAACAAGCTTAAGCAATATGCGGATGAGGGCGTGATGGTGCCCGGGCCCGGCGGCGGCGAGCGCCGTCCTTCGGCACTCTGAGGGGGCGTTTAGCGAATGGCCGGTGAGGCAAACAATCCCGTAGCGGTGCAGGGATCGTCATTCGACGGGGTGCTCAAATCCATACTCTCGGGTGAACTTTATCTCGCGATCGGCGTCATCACGATTCTCGCGATCCTGCTTGCGCCGATGCCGACGGCGCTCTTGGACATCTCACTTGCAGCATCGATCAGCTTCTCGGTTTTGATCCTGATGACGGCGCTGTTCATTCAGCGGCCGCTCGAATTCAGTGCCTTCCCGACCGTGCTGCTGATTGCGACCATGTCGCGCCTCGCGCTTAATCTCGCCACGACGCGCCTTATCTTGACTGAAGGGCACACCGGCACGGGGGCAGCCGGCCACGTTATCGAAGCCTTCGGCAAATTCGTGATGCGCGGCGACGTGCTCGTCGGCATCATCGTGTTCTCGATCTTGGTGATCGTTAACTTCGTCGTCATCACCAAAGGTTCAGGCCGCATCGCCGAAGTCGCCGCGCGCTTCACCTTGGATGCGATGCCCGGCAAGCAAATGGCGATCGACGCCGACCTTTCCTCGGGCCTCATTAACGAGGATCAGGCGCGCCTGCGCCGCCGCGAACTCGAAGAAGAGTCGAACTTCTTCGGCGCCATGGACGGCGCCTCGAAATTCGTGCGCGGCGATGCGATCGCGGGACTCTTGATCACGGTCATCAACATCATGGCCGGCATCGTCATCGGCACCGTGAACAAGGGCATGGATTTCGGCCACGCGCTCGAAACCTATACGATCCTCACCGTTGGCGACGGCCTCGTCACCCAGGTGCCCGCGCTCATCGTTTCGACGGCTGCGGGCTTGCTCGTTTCGAAAGCAGGCATCGAAGGCGCAGCCGACAAAGCGCTGCTCAAGCAGTTCTCCCGTTATCCGCAAGGCTTGGGCCTTGTTTCGGCAGTTATTTTCCTGATGGGCTTCTTGCCCGGATTGCCGACGATTTGGTTCATGGCGATTTCGGCGGGCGCAGGCACGCTGGCTTGGCGCTCTGCCAGCGAAAAACCGAAAGCCGCAGCGCGCGCTGCCGCCGAGAAAAAAGCGAAAGCCGCAGCGGCACCAAGTGAAGAGCCGATATCGAGCGCGCTTGCCCTCGACCATCTACGTCTTGAGCTCGGCTACGGGCTCCTGCCGCTCATCAACGATGTCGCCGGCCATCGCCTGACCGACCAGATCAAAGCGCTCCGCCGCCAGCTCGCGACCGAGATGGGCTTCGTCATGCCTGCTGTGCGCATTCTCGACAACATGCAATTGCCGTCGAACGCCTACGCCATTCTCGTGAAGGAGCTCAACGCCGGGCGTGGTGAGCTTCAACTCAATCACTTCCTCGCCATGGATCCGCGCGGCGGCGACGTTCAACTCAACGGCACGCGCACGCGCGAGCCCGCCTTCGGCTTACCGGCAACTTGGATCGAATCCGGTCTGCGCGAGGAAGCCGAGTTCCGCGGCTACACTGTGGTCGATCCCGCGACGGTGCTGACGACACATTTGACGGAGATTTTGCGCTCCAACATGGCGGAGCTTTTGTCCTACGCAGAGACGCGCAAGTTGCTCGACGACTTGCCCAAAGACCAGGTCAAGATTGTCGAAGACATCGTGCCTTCGCAGATCTCGGTTTCGGGCGTGCAGCGCGTGTTGCAGACGCTCTTGCGCGAGCGCATCTCGATCCGCGACCTCTCAACCATCTTGGAAGGCATTGCCGAGGCTTCCGCCTTCACGCAAAACATCACGACGATTACGGAGCATGTGCGCGCACGGCTCGCGCGGCAAATCACCTTCGGCAACACGAACAACGAAGGCATTCTGCCGATCATCTCGCTCTCTCCTAAATGGGAAAAAGCGTTCTCCGAGAGCTTGGTCGGCCAAGGCGAAGACCGTCAGCTCGCTATGGCGCCTTCCGCCCTGCAGGAGTTTATCACCCTCATCAGAGACCGTTTCGAGGAAGCATCGCTCGCGGGCGAAACGCCGGTGCTTCTGACAAGTCCGCTCGCGCGTCCGTTTGTGCGCTCGCTGATCGAGCGCATCAGGCCGCAGACGACGGTGATTTCGCAAAATGAAGTGCATCCGCAAGTGCGGCTGCGTACGACTGGTCAGATCTGAGGCTTTTGAGCAATGCGCGTCAGAACCTTCTCAGGCCCAGACATGAAGACCGTGATGGCGGATGTGCGCGATGCGCTCGGCGCCGATGCCGTCATCTTGTCGACGCGGCAGGTCAAGGGCACCGGCTTTGAAGTGCAAGCCGCGGTCGAAGGCGTGGTCCAACGCAAGGAAGAGCACACGCGCAACGCCGAGGAGATCGCGCGCGAGGCCGATTTCGAGCGCCGCTTGCGTGAGGACTTGCTCGGCGTTATTCGCACCGAGACTTTGCGCACACGCAGCGAAAGGCGCTTTGCGGTTGAAACCGAACACAGCCGCATCGCGAGCGAAGCGATCGAGCCGCAGATCGGGCATGCGCAAGTACGCGAAGACGGCTGGGTGCGCACGGGCACGATGGGGATCATCTCCCGCCGCATCCGGGCACCCGGCGCCATCGATCCAGATCCGAGCATGCTTAATGGCAAAGCGCATAAGCCGCACCTCAACGGCCATGCCGTCGACGGCCCCGCCCGGAAGCCGAATGCCGAGATCATCCGGCTATCGCGCGCGCTTGAATTTCATGGTGTGCCGAAACTGCTGAAGGCCGATTTGCTGCGCACCGCGCGCGGCGTCGATTCGGAAGATGCGTCGAGCGCGCTCGCGCATGCGCTTGATATGCGCCTCACATTCGATCCAATCCCTGCGTTGCCGCGGCGGCCGGTGATGCTTATCGGCCAGCCCGGCGCCGGAAAGACCGTGACGGCGGCAAAGCTTGCCTCGCGCGCCGTCTTGCTTGGCCGCGGCGTCGATATTATCACGACCGATACATTGCGCGCCGGCGCGCGCGAGCAGATGCAGAGCTTCACTTCGATCTTGAAGGAAGAGCTCATCTCGGTCGGCAGCGCCGACGAGCTCGAAGTTTATCTCGCCGATCTCAAAGCGAAGGGCAGCAAGCGGCCTTGCATTATAGACACGCCGGGCACCAACCCGTATTCGCACAGCGAGCTCAAGGACCTCCGCAAGTTCGTCAAGGCGCTCGATGTCGAACCTGTGCTCGTCGCTGCGGCGGGCGCCGATGCGGCCGAGCTTTGCGACATCGCGCACATTTTCTCAACGCTCGGCGTTCAACGCATGATTATGACGCGCCTTGATGCCGCGCGCCGCCTCGGCAGCATTTTGGCCGCGGCCGATTCAGCCAAGCTCAGCCTCGCACAGTTCAGCATGACACCTTACATCGCGCGCGGCCTTTCGACGATGAACCCAATGTCGCTTGCGCGGCTCTTGCTCGATGAGCCGGGCGGCGGAAATCCGCGTACGGACGATGAAGACCCAACAACACCTCCGGAGACTTTGTCATGAGCGCCGCGTCCAACACGCAGCCGCAGCCGATTGCAAAGCCGGCGCCGCAGCGCATCCGCAATCTCATTGCCGTCGCTTCGGGAAAAGGCGGCGTCGGCAAAACATGGTTCTCCGTCACGCTGAGTCACACGCTTGCGCGCCAAGGCGAAAAGACCTTGCTGATCGACGGCGATTTGGGCCTTGCCAATGTCGATGTGCAGCTTGGCTTGACGCCCAAGCATGATCTTGCCGGCGTCATCGCCGGAACGGTTCCGCTCAAAGACGCCGTCAGTCCGGTTGATGGCGGCGCGCGCTCCGGCCGCGGCTTCGACGTGCTCGCCGGGCGCTCCGGCTCGGGCGCCCTCAGCGCGCTCAAACCGCAAGAGTTGCAAAACGTCATCGGGCTCATCGAGGAGCTTGCGAAATCATACACAAACGTGGTGCTCGATCTCGGTGCCGGCATCGATGCGCCGGTGCGCGCAATGTGCGCGGCCGCCGGGCTTGTGCTCGTCGTGCTGACCGACGAGCCGACATCCCTCACCGATGCCTATGCGCTGACCAAGGTGCTCAAGATCCGGGACGAGACGACGCCGATCGAGATCGTGGTCAACCTCGCCGAAGGACCGAGCCAGGCACGTCGCACCTATCAGGCGCTTGCCCATGCTTGCCGCAGCTTCCTTGGCCAGGAGCCGAACCTCGCAGGCATCATCCGCCGCGACAAGCAAGTCAAGGAAGCAATCCGCCAGCAGACGCCGCTGCTTATACGCTACCCGCAAAGCCCAGCGGCGCACGATATCGAGGCGCTCGCAATTGCGCTGAAAAACCGGAAAAGCGCAGAGACATCAAAAGCTTGAGGAAGATGTGCGGCGCACCCTCTCCACGCGCCGCCATCCGTGTTAACCTCCCCCACGGCCCAACAAAAACAATCTTGGGGCCTAGCTAAATTGGGGGACTACGCATGCAAGACATTATGAATCAGGCCATGGGTGCATTCCCGGGGCTGACTTGGCTCACAGCAGCCATCCTCGCGATCATCTGCTCCCTGCTTACGCAGCGCATACCTCAAGTTGTGATTTGGGCCCTGGTCGCGCTCGTCATCATCACATTTTGGCCGGTGATCACTGATGCCGTCCAAACCCGTGGCGTTTCCAATGTCGGCAAGGACGCAACGGATGTCGTCAAGGCAATCCAGACCAACTGGATCTTGCCCATCATCCGCTATGTTGCGTTCCTGGTCGTGATTGCCCTGTTGTTCGTTCTGCGTTCGGCCTTCCGCCGCGCCTGAATGAAGATTGCGCATCGCCTCTAAGGGTGATCGCATAACGAAGCCGCCGATTCGTTCGCAGACGCGGACGAATGCGGCGGCTTATGCGTTTTGAGGCCTTGAGGTGGTTGATGACGCTGTGGATTATCGTCGGCATTGCGGCTGTCATCCTTTTGTGGGCTGGCGCCGCCTATAACGGACTGATCCGAAAAAATAACCTGGTCAAGGAGGCGTGGGCCGGCGTCGAGACGCAGCTCAAGCGCCGCGCCGATCTCATCCCAAATCTCGTCGAGACCGTGAAGGGTTACGCAGCGCATGAGCGTGCAACGCTCGAGCTCGTAACCGAGATGCGCGCGAAATCGCTGCAGGCAAGCGGCGTCGCCGATCGCGGTGAGGCTGAGCGGGGAATGAGCGCCGCAGTCGCAAAGCTGATGGCGGTTGCCGAGAACTATCCGGACCTCAAGGCCAACCAGAATTTCCTCGCGCTCCAGACCGAGCTCAGCAAAACCGAGGACGATATTCAGTTGGCGCGTCGCTACTACAACGGCACAGTTCGCGAGTTCAACATCGGCACGCAATCTTTCCCCTCGAA
Organism: Alphaproteobacteria bacterium; assembly: GCA_049288095.1. Lineage (GTDB taxonomy): Bacteria > Pseudomonadota > Alphaproteobacteria > CAWBKL01 > CAWBKL01 > CAWBKL01. The sequence continues at coordinate 6,738 of JBAQHC010000045.1, forward strand.
CATCATCGCCGGTTCCTTCGGCTTCGAAGCCGCCGAATATTTCCAAATCGAGAACGATGCCGACCGGCAGGCGCCGAAAGTATCGCTCGATCAGAGGAGCTGAGATGCTCTTCATCTTCTTCTCTTCAATCTCGAGCACAGTAGCGGCACTTGAAAGCTCCTCCCCCGTTTACGGGGGAGGTG
>JBAQHC010000046.1:0-6115 GCA_049288095.1 Alphaproteobacteria bacterium
CTCCCATCAAGGGAGAGGTGATCAGGACATCAGCTGCGGCGCGGTGCGTTCGGATCAACGGCTGCGATCCGGCGATTCCAATCCGCCCACAGCTCAGGATTAGGCTCCTTCTTCGGAAATGCGTCCAGAATCTTTGCGTAGCGCGCTTCGGCCATCGGCTTGTATTCGACATGCGTAAGCACATAGAGCTGATTGTCTCTAATCGCTTGAACGACGATTTCGCCGCATTCCTTGGCCTCCATCCAGAGCGGCGAGACTTCGCGGGTTTCCCCGCGCTTCTCGCGCTCGAGCGCCTTCGTTCGCCGGCGGTACTTTTCCGGCCGCGTGCGTCCCGATTGGTGAATGTTCGATTTGATGAGGCCGGGCATCAGCGCCGTCACGCCGATATTGTCCTTGGCAAGATCGTTTGCCATGCCTTCGGACAGAGAAAGCACTGCTGATTTGCAAGAGCCATAAATCCCGCCGCCCGGTAGCACCGCGGCGGAAGAGGAGGTGTTGACGAAGTGGCCACCTTCACCGTGCTTCAAAATGTAGGGAAGAAGCGTGATCACCCCGTTCACGACACCTTTGAAAAGAACGTCGATACCCCAATCCCAATCGTCGAATGTCGTATCTTTGATATTGCCGCCGAGGCCCATGCCGGCATTGTTGCAAACCACGTGGATCTTGCCGAAGGCTGCGTTCGCCTCCTCGGCGACGCGTGCATAGGCCTCGCGGTCGGTTACGTCGAGCTTCAAGCATTTGAAATTGCGCACTTGGCGCTCTTCGAAAAAGCGCGTCGCGTCGGCGATGTGATCCTCTCTGAGGTCAGCAATGACCACATTCATGCCGGCGTCGATGAAGGCTTGCGCCATGCCGAAGCCGATGCCGGAGGCGCCTCCGGTGATGAAGGCGGTCTTGCCCCTAAGGTCCTGCATTGCCTTGTTCCTCCCTCATCCCTTGCAAAATGTAGCCACTCGCATGTGTCGCCAATGCAACGCAAATTGGCCGCCGATTGCGCTAGTTTGGGGTACGTCTTGATCTAGCGCAATTTGGCCACATTGCCCGCACGTAATGTTGGGCCTGTGGTTTGGCCGAATGCGCCAAGACACTTTATTCGCATGCGCTTTGCATGCGAGCGGAACTAAGGGGTTACAAATGAAATCGCCCAGACTTCTAACTAAAGGTGCCATTCTTGCTGCGTTGACGCTGCCCCTCATGCTGGGTGCATGCGCAACGACGCAAGATGTCAATGACGCCAAGGCCGCAGCGGCGAAGGCCCAGTCGACGGCCGATCAGGCCCTCGCGGCGGCTAACGCAGCGAGCGCCAAGGCCGATCAGGCAAGCGCCAAGGCGGATGCCGTCAGCGCGCGCGCCGACGCAATGTTCAACAAGAGCCTGAAGAAGTAGGCTCTCAGCCGCATTTAATGGCCGGCTCTTAGCCCGACGCCGCACTGCGACCTTAACTCGGGATACCGACTCTAGGTCGCCAGGCGGCGATCGGGTAGGCTGTATGTGGGCCTATGCAGAGGCTCAGCGAGAGTGGACAGTCCGAATAGGCCCTGCATGCGGCGCTTACATTTAGCCAGTTTCCTAGCGTTTGTCGGGCGCTTGCTCGGGCTTTTCCTGATTGCGCTACCGGTCCGCGTGGACGCGAACACCTACACTCTCGACCCGGGCCAGAGCGCCGTCGGAAACATCTTGCGCTACAAGACGCGCGACAACGACACCCTGCTGGACATCGCGCGCAATTTCGATCTGGGGTACACGGAGCTTATCGCGGCGAATCGCGGCATCGATCCTTGGCTGCCCGGTGTTGGCAAGCGTGTCGTGATCCCTTCGCTGTTCTTGCTGCCGGATACGCCGCACAAGGGCATTGTGATCAACATCGCTCGGCAGAGATTGTTTTACTATCCGCCCGATGGGCAGACGGTTGAGACCTTTCCGATCGGCGTCGGCGCGGAAGGGTCTTCAACGCCGATCGGAGCGACACGCGTCGTCAGGAAGAAGCAGCATCCGATATGGTATCCGACCGCATCGGAGCGGCAGGAAAAACCCGAGTTGCCCGCCGTCGTGCCGGCAGGCCCCGACAACCCTATGGGCGATTACGCCCTCTATTTGGGTTTCCCGGCTATCGCAATCCACGGAACGGACAAGCCCTATGGTGTCGGCCGCAATGTGAGCCACGGATGCATTCGGCTCTATCCGGAAGATATCGAACGCCTATTTCAGCAGGTGCCGGTCGGTACCGAGGTGAGAGTCATCGGCGACGAAGCCCAGCTTGCGTGGGTCGGCAATGATCTCTATCTCGCCGTCTTTCCGAACCTGCAGCAGACCGATCAACTCGATACCGGTCAGCCGATGGAGCCCGTCGGGTCCGAACCAGTGCAGGAGCAAGTCATGTCGGCTGTGGAGGGTGACTTCGGCCGTATCGATTGGGATCTTGTCCAGCGTACGGCGCTTGAGCGAACCGGAATCCCGACTCGCGTATCGCTGCCCGCAGCCGGGGAAGCTGCGACCGCGCCATCCGAGTGATGATTGGCTGACGGAACTATTTTGTGTTGACAATTGGTCAGCTCGCCACCAATTCTTCGCGAAACATTAACAATAGTGATCCGGGGAGGCGATATGAAGCTCCAGGTGGTTGTTGCCGCGCTCGGTGTGACCGCGGCGGCTTTGCTCGCGACGAGCTGCGCTGACATGAACAAGCCGGCCGCGGCCAAGGCGCCTGCCGCTCGCGTTGCCAACACGGGGCAAGGCGAAAACCTGGATACAATCAAGAAATTGCCGGATTGGTCCGGTGTTTGGGGCCCACGCCTATTTTCGGCACCGAAGCCGGGCGATCCACCCCCAGCTCCTCGACCGGGGCCGCCACAGTTCACACCGGCGTATGCGGCAAAATTTGCGGCGTATCAAAAGCAGCAAGATGAGCGCAAGAAGAAGGGCTCAAAATACGGGGGCGGCTTTGTTACCGAGGTCGCCAATTGCGCGCCCTACGGTCTGCCCGAGAGCATGAACTTACCTTACCCGATCGAATTCCTATTTACGCCCGGCCGCGTGACCATCGCCATTGAAGTCGATTCCATTGTTCGTCGCATCTACACGGATGGGCGGAAATTGCCGGAGGATCCGGACCCGATGTATCAGGGCTCCTCAGTCGGCCACTGGGAGGGCGACACGCTGGTTGTCGATACGGTAGGGATCAATGCTGCAACGGATCCGATTGTGGGTATCAAGGGCCATGGGCCCGATTTGCGCATTAACGAGAAGATGCGCCTCATCACGCCGGATATCCTGGAAATAACCACCACGCTGACCGATCCAGAGATGCTGACCGCGCCCTACACGACGATTTCGACTTATGAGCGCCATCGTGATTGGGCGATCATGGAATATCTCTGTGCACAGAATAATCGCGATGGCGTGGACGCTAAGGGCAATCCGACGTTCAATCTCGATCGCAAGCCGGGAGAGTGATGTGAATTTGAAGACGATTTGCGCGGCCGCCGCGCTTCTCACTTTGAGCGGCTTGAGCACGCCCGCTGGCGCCCATCATTCGACGGCGATGTTCGACTGGGGACATGAGGTCACGCTCGTCGGTACGGTCGACAAGTTCGAATGGACGCAGCCACATACCTTCATCTGGTTCAACGTGCCCGACAAAGACGGCAAAGAAGTCCAGTGGGGCCTTGAAGGCATGAGCCCCAGCTGGCTTGCGCGCCGCGGCGGCTGGACCAAGCATTCGCTCAACAAAGGCGACAAGATCACCATGGTGATTTATCCCTTGCGCGATGGGCGCAAAGGTGGCTTCACGGTGCGAGTGACTTTCGCTGACGGAAAGATGCTTGAGGAATTGCCCCAGCGCGTTCCTTGATCCGGGTACGGATCAACCGCCGGTAAGTTTGGTTTGAAGCGTGCTCTTGGTCTTGCCGCCGAGCACGTAAAGCGCGACCGCTTTGATGTCTGCGTCAGTGAGCTTGCCCTCGAATGCAGGCGATTCGCCGTTCCGGCCCATTGCAATCGTTTCGAAGATCTTGTCGTGGCTTGAGCCGTAGAGCCATGTTTGCGGGAGCGTCAGGTTCGCAGAGCCAATCGCGCTGTCGCCGTTGAAGTCATAGGCGTGGCAATCCCAACAGGCGGCCTTGCCGAAATAGAGCGCTTTGCCGCGCGCGGCGGCGGCTTCATCTGTAGGTTGATGACTCACCTGCAGAATAAAATTCGTTAGATCTTCGAGCTCGTCCTGCGCGAGCACTGGACGCCCTTCTTCGGCAAGCTCATCGAGCTCCTTCTGCGGCAACCCCGCCCGTCCTGCTTCGCCGAATGGCGGCATGTCCGCAAGATTGCGCGTTTTTGCGATTTCAAGATCGTGAATGCCATAGCGCACCGTGGTCTCGATGTCTGACGGCGCGATCTTGAATGTCTCGATATCCTCGCCGCCATAGAGCCAAAAGTCGTCCGTCATGTCGGGCGTGTGAAGCTCGGCGCTGCCCTTCATCTCCGCGCCGTGGCAGCTCGCGCAATTCGCTTCATAAACTTCGTGCCCGCGTTTGAGGGCGAACCTCAAGAGCTTGGACGAGTTGGCAACTGAGTCGGTCGGCGTGCCGGACAGTTGGGCGGCAAGCTTTGCTTCGTCCTCTTGTCCCGGAAGAGACGAGAGAAACCAAGCCATCGCCGCAACGGCGAGAATGAGAATAATAACCGGTAGAACGACTGGTTGTTGTTCTTTCTTAGATGTGCCGCTCACCGCCGCCCTCGCATGGCTTATACGTGCGAGCTAACCCGGTTGCGACCTATTGCGCAAGACGAAGCGGCGCTCTTGGCCTCGGTGAGGATCGCAAACAAAGCTAGCGATCAGGCGGCAAGCGCCTTGTCGAGATTGCTTTGCAGCTTGTCGAGGAAGCCTTCGGTCGTCAGCCACTTCTGATCCGGGCCGATCAAGAGCGCCAAATCCTTTGTCATGAAACCCGACTCGACCGTGTCGATCGCAACTTTCTCGAGCGCCGAAGCAAATTTTGCGAGCGCCGGATTGTCATCGAGCTTGGCACGGTGTGAGAGGCCGCGCGTCCAAGCAAAAACCGAGGCCATCGAGTTGGTCGAGGTCTGCTCGCCGCGCTGATAATTGCGGTAATGGCGTGTGACTGTGCCATGCGCGGCTTCGGATTCAACGATTTTGCCGTCGGGCGTCGTGAGCACGCTCGTCATGAGCCCAAGCGATCCATAGCCTTGCGCAACCGTGTCGGATTGCACATCACCATCGTAATTCTTACACGCCCAGACATAGCCGCCTTCCCATTTAAGCGCAGCCGCGACCATGTCATCGATCAAGCGGTGTTCGTAGGTCAGCTTCTTTTCGGCAAATTTCGCCGTGAATTCCTTCTCGAAGATGTCGGCGAAAATATCCTTGAACCGCCCGTCATAGGCTTTGACGATGGTGTTTTTGGTCGAGAGGTATAGCGGATAGCCGCGCGCTAAGGCGAAGTTCATCGAGGCGCGCGCGAAATCCGTGATTGACGCGTCGAGATTGTACATCGCCATCAAAACGCCCGAGCCGGGGAAGTTGAAAATCTCGCGCTCGATCACCTTGCCGTCTTCGCCTTCCCATTTGAGCGTTGCTTTGCCCTTACCGGGAACGAGGAAGTCGGTCGCCTTATATTGATCGCCGAAAGCGTGGCGGCCGATGATGATCGGCTTAGTCCAGCCCGGCACAAGCCGCGGCACGTTTTTGCAGATGATCGGCTCGCGGAAGATCACGCCGCCCAAAATATTGCGAATGGTTCCGTTGGGCGAGGGATACATGCGCCTCAAGTTGAATTCTTTGACGCGTGCTTCATCAGGCGTGATGGTTGCGCATTTGACGCCCACGCCATGCTTCTTGATGGCGTTCGCGGCATCGACCGTGATCTTGTCGTCGGTTGCGTCGCGCTTTTGGATCGACAGGTCGTAATATTCGAGCTTGATGTCGAGGAAGGGGAGAATCAGCTTCTCTTTGATCAGTGCCCAGATGATTCGGGTCATCTCGTCGCCGTCGATCTCGACGACCGGATTAGCCACCTTAATCTTGGCCATGATCGGAAAATCCTTCTGAAGGGCGGCGCGGAGTGAGATGGGTAAACGCCTTGAATGCCATGCTATATCC
>JBAQHC010000047.1:0-1573 GCA_049288095.1 Alphaproteobacteria bacterium
CATTGATCCCGCCTGTTCGATCGTCTTTGAAGTCGAATCCGAGGAAGCAGATGTGATGCGCAGGCCGCCCCGTGCACCTAATCAAAGACTATTGTCGCGTAGCATCGTTATCTGGGGGCTGCTCCAAGGACTGCTCGCGCTTCTGATTGTTGGTGGCATTTACCTCTGGGATGTGAATTCGGGCGCATCGGAGGCGGATATTCGCGAGTTGAGCTTCGCAACACTCGTCTTGGTCAATCTCGGGCTCGTTCTCGTCAACCGCTCCTATCGAGTCGATTGGCTTCATCCATTCAAGCACCGTAATGCAGCGTTTCTGTTGATCGCCGGCGGGGCGGTGGCCGTGCTTGCACTTGCAATTACCGTCAAGCCGGTTGAAGCGCTTTTCGGTTTCGGCACATTTCACTTTCATGATCTAGCAATTGTGGCTGTCGCCACCGTGCTGATGATTGCCGTCCTTGAAGCGCTAAAGGGATTGCTGCGAAGGAAGCTCACGACCTAGCGCAGCAGCCACCACGCTACGAGGCCGATATTGCCGAGCGCCAGGACGAGAGAGGCAAGAACTAATACGCCGTCGCGCGAGGTGAGGCCAAGCGCGAGAATGATCATGGCGATTGCCGGCGGCACGATCGCGCCTGGCACGAGCGCTCCCAACATCATGAGCAAGGCCACGATTACGGCCAGCCCGCCGACCACTTGCTTGGCGCCGCCATTGACAAGGCCGGTCAATCGCGGGCGCACAAAGCGCTCGGAAAATCGCGCCGTGGGCCGCATGAGCTTGAGGCTGCGTCCCAGGAGCTTGCGCGGAATGGCAAGTCCACGCACCCGTTTGGGCAGGCGAAAGCCCCGTTTACCGAGTAGAAGCTCGACAGAAACCGCACATTCGAGGCCCGCCGTTAACAGCGAAACTCCCGGCAGCGCGCCGACGACGGGCAGGATGGCAATGACGGCCGGGACAAGAAGCAGCGGACCGAATGCGCGTCGGCCGAAGCTGTCCAAAATCTCGCCAATGGTGACTTTATCGGCCTTGCCGGCGCTCTCGATCGCGTCGAGCACCTGCAAGAAAGTTAAGGGGCCGTCCGGCGATGGTGTGTCCATAATCGTCGAGCGTCGCCACCCAAATAGGTCCTAATGAGACATCAATATAGGGAGTTTTGCCTTTTCGAGTACCCCGCTCGTGGCGCCGCCAAGAAAAAACTCGCGCATTCGTGAATGACCGAATGCACCCATCACGATGAGGTCGGCGCGAACGCTAGCCGCTTCAGCCAGCAAGACCTCGCCAATGTGCCTGCCGCCGATCTTGACGATGTCGAACTGAGCGTTGACTTCGTGCGCCGCCAGATATTCGAGCAGCGGTGTCTTGGTATCTTCAGCCGGCAGATCTTTCTCGCCGGAGACCGTAATCACCTTCACCTGTTTGGCGCGCTTCAGTATTGGGAGAGCGTCGGCAACGGCGCGGCTGGCAGCACGACTGCAATCCCAGCTGATGAGAACCGTATCGAGAGAAAGCTTCTCCGGCGCCTGGTCGGGATACAGCAACGAGGGGTGCCCGGTCTCGAACAGCCAGTTTTGCACG
>JBAQHC010000048.1:0-17449 GCA_049288095.1 Alphaproteobacteria bacterium
GTATAGCGATTATAGATCTAATGGCTCGATATTATGCGGTTCTGATGTTCAGAACTGAACGAATCAATGCTTAAGCCAATCGCGCAAGGGCAGCGCATGGCGATTTCAGAATACTGTTGACGCCCGCGTCTTGCGAATAGCAGCCACCATTTCGACCGTCTGCAGCGTCGCCTATGGGTCGGAAGCTGTCTCGTTCCGGCTCGGCGCTTCTGTGCGGGGCCCGTGATCGACGCGCTTGCGAAACCAAGTTTGAGGTAGATGATGGTCGCATCAAGCAAAATGGGGTTTCCCTTACGAGAAGTCTTCCAGGGAATCGTGCCCCGCCGACTCACAACCTTGAGCGCGTAATCATGGCCAACGGTCCGAATTTAGAAGCTGTTGGCGGGGGCGGTAGCCACGTCGTTGCCGTTCACGGCTCTGTAATCGACATTACCTTTCCGAAGGGGAGACTGCCGGCGATCAACGAAGCGATTGCAATCGTATGGGACCGGGGACGCCCGCTCATCGCGGAGGTGCAGCAACACATCAATTCGACGCTCGTGCGAGCCGTGGCGCTTGAGACGACCGCGGGGCTCAAGCGTGGAACGGCCGTGAGGTTGACAGGTGGCCCAGTGAATGTGCCGGTCGGCGAAGCCGTGCTTGGTCGCCTTCTCAACGCCGTCGGCGAGCCTGTCGATCGCGGTCCAGACTTGCCGCAAGACATCGCGCGACGGCCCATTCATGCGAAAGCTCCGGCGCTTGATCGCCTCGGCCATTCGGTCGAAATCTTTTATACCGGCATCAAGGTCATCGATCTCCTTGCACCACTCGTCATGGGCGGCAAGGCCGCCATGTTCGGCGGCGCCGGCGTCGGCAAAACCGTGCTTATCATGGAGCTCATTCGCACGACCGTTGAGCGCCTGCAGGGCACATCCGTCTTTGCGGGGATAGGCGAACGCTCGCGCGAGGGCCACGAGCTGCTCCTAGAGCTGCGACAATCGGGTGTTATCAAGCGCACGGCCATGGTGTTCGGCCAAATGAACGAGCCGCCGGGCGCACGTTGGCGCGCGGGATTCACCGCACTTGCCATTGCCGAAGAGTTCCGCGATGTGGAGCACAAGAATGTGCTCCTGCTCATCGACAATGTTTATCGCTATGTGCAGGCCGGGAGCGAGGTCTCCGGACTGCTGGGCCGCTTGCCCTCGCGCGTGGGTTACCAGCCGACGCTTGCAAGCGAGATTTCAGATCTCGAAGAGCGCATCGCCTCGGTTGCGGGCGCCTCCATTACATCGATCCAGGCTGTCTACGTCCCAGCGGACGATTTCACCGATCCTGCGGTCGCGGAGATCTTCAGCCACCTCGATTCATCGATTGTGCTGTCGCGCGACATGGCGAGCGAGGGCATGTATCCGGCCGTCGATCCGCTTGCATCGACTTCGACGCTTCTCGATCCCAGACTCGTCGGCGATGCGCATTACCGGACCGCACAGGACGCGCGCAAATTGATTGCGCGCTACCGCGAGCTGCAGGAAATCATCGCGCTTCTCGGCATTGAGGAGCTGAGCAGCGCTGACAGAATCGCGGTCAAACGAGCGCGGCGCCTTATGCGCTTTCTCACGCAGCCATTCATGGTAACGGAGGCGTTTACCGGCAAGCCAGGCCGTGCGGTTGAGCTACCAGCGACACTCACAGGATGCCGCGCCATCCTCGACGGCGAGGCCGACGAGTGGGCCGAGGGCTCGCTCTACATGATCGGCGAGATTGATGAGGCGCGTCAGAAGGAATCCAAATCAAAGACGCCGTCATGAGACTCACGGTTGCCACACCGCTCGCGATTGTCATCGACACCAATGATGTCGTTCATCTGCGCGCTGAAGATGCAACCGGCGCATTCGGAATCTTGCGGGGGCATGCAAACTTTCTAACGGCGCTAGAAATCTCTGTAGTGACTTGGCGCGACACCAAGGGCCACGAACATCACGTCGCGATTCGCAGCGGCATGCTTGAGATCAAAGGCGGCGAGAAAATTTCAATCGCGACTAGAGAAGCGGTCCCAGGCGATGATCTTGCTCGGTTGGAAAATGAAGTGCTTGCTCGGTTTCGCCGCGACTTCGCTGACGAAAGGGCGGCACGCACCGACACGGAGCGTTTGTACTTAGCAGCGATTCGTCAGATTTACCGTCTCATTCGCCCAGGCAAAGGCCCCTCCACTTCTGCGCCTTCCAGCGATCAGCAATTGGACGGATTTGAGCGATGACCGGTGAGCCGGAGCCCGAAGACGGTCTTGATAAGGCGGTGAAGACGCGCCGGGGGCGACGCGAGCTTTGGGAGCGTGAAGGTGAGCGCTCGATCGGCCAGAATCTCGCTATGATCGGCGCGCTCGGTTGGACGATTGTGACGCCGCTGCTCATCGGCATATTCGTTGGGCGATGGCTTGATCATCGCTTCGTGATGGGTGTCTTCTGGACTCTCTCTCTGTTGGTTCTGGGCCTTACGATTGGCTGTGTGCTCGCCTGGAACCGAATGCACCATGATTGAGGCCTGACATGAACCCACTCAGTTTTGAGCTCGGTGCGGCTGCGGCGCTTGCCGGCATAGCTTTAGGCTTTGTCTATTTCGCAGCGCTAAGGCATTCAGTCACCCGGCTCGAGAACCAAGGCGGCTGGCGACTGATCGTGCTTTTTTCTCTCCTTCGCATCGGTTGTGCGATCGCGGCCTTTGCTTTGCTGGCAAAACTCGGTGCAGTACCGCTCATTCTTGCTGCTGGCGGGTTTCTCCTTGCCCGCATGATCGCGGTCCGGCGAGTCCAGAAGGCAGGTTGATGGAAACCTCGTCGCCGCTCACGAACACGATTGTGTTTCACATTGGTCCCGTGCCGATCACGCGGCCAGTCGTGACGACATGGGCAATTATGCTTGTCCTCGCGATCGGCAGCTGGTTGATCACCCGCAAGCTCACGGTGCAGTCAAGCCGGCGGCAGGACGTTCTTGAGCTGGTTGTCACCGGCATCTCCGATCAGATCCATGATGTCATGCACAAGGATCCGCTGCCGTTTCTGCCGCTCATCGGCACAATGTTTATTTTTCTCGTGGTCGCGAATCTGTCGGGGATCGTTCCGGGCACGCAGGCACCGACGGCGCGGCTAGAGACCCCAGCCGCACTCGCCGCCATCGTCTTTCTCTCGATCCACTATTTCGGAGTGCGCGCGCAGGGCTTCTTCGGTTATCTCGCGAGCTTCGCCAAACCTAAGCTCATCATGCTTCCGCTCAACCTCGTTTCCCAAGTAACGCGCGTCTTCTCGCTGATGGTGCGCTTATTCGGCAATGTGATGAGCGGCGAGTTCATCATAGGCCTCGTCGTTGCGCTCGCCGGACTCTTTCTGCCGATCCCATTCATGGCCCTAGAGATTCTGTTGGGTCTCGTCCAAGCCTACATCTTCACCGTTCTTGCGGCGGTTTTCATCGGCGCTGCCGCCGGCAGTATCGAGAGCTAAATTAAGGAGCGAACATGGATCCCAAAATCGTCAGCATCATCGCTGCTGCCGCAACGATATCGTTCGGCGCTATCGGGCCAGCCTTTGCGGAGGGACGCGCCGTCGCAGCTGCGCTCGATGCTATCGCACGACAACCGGAAGCGGCGGGCACGATTTCGCGCACTCTCTTCGTTGGCCTTGCCATGATCGAAACCACGGCGATCTATTGCCTCGTTGTTGCCCTCCTTCTGCTGTTTGCCAATCCCTACGTTCACTGATCATGCATTTCGATTGGTGGACATTCGGGCTCCAGACGATCAATTTCGCAATCCTCGTCTGGCTGCTGCATCGCTTCCTCTATCGGCCGGTCCTGCGGCTGCTTGATACGCGCAAGAGTGAGATCGCTAAACAATTCGCGGACGCGAAGGCAATCGAGGAAACTGCTAAGGCACGCCTGGCGGACGTCGAGGCGCAGCGCACAAAGATCGGCGTTGAGCACGAGCAAGCCATTAAGGCGGCCTCACGGCAAGCCGATGAGCTTGCAAGCGCACGAAAGGCGCAGGCGGAGAAGGAAGCAGCGACTATTCTCGAAGATGCGCGAAGAACGCTCGCCAAAGAACGCGAAGCGGCAACAATCGAGACCCGACGCGCGGCGCTTAATCTTGCTTCGGGCATGGCGCGCCGGCTGATCGCCGAGATGCCCATGGAGAGACGTGCAGAGGCCTGGCTTGATCGTGCCGACCAATACTTGGCAGGGTTGCCCGCGAATGAACGCAGCGCGTTAATCGCGCAATGCGCCGGCGGGGCGGTGGTTACCGTCGTTACTGCCGCACCTTTGCCCGATGCGGCGGTGCAAGGCTGGCAGGACCGCCTTCGCAAGAACCTCAACGCGAACGTCGTTCTCAAATTCGAGGTCGATGCGGCGCTGATCGCCGGCGTCGAACTCCACTTTCCTCAGTCCATCGTGCGGTTCTCGTTCCAAAGCGTGCTTGCAAATATTCAGTCGGAGATAGAGGCGCATGGCGACTCTTGCCGATGATCTGAAGGCGTGGTCGAAGCGCGGGCAAAGCGCAATCGCCACAGCTACGCTGACACCGATGCTCGAAAATATCGGGCGGGTGGTACAAGTCGGCGATGGCGTCGCGACCGTGAGGGGCCTGCCGGAAACGCGCTTGGATGAAATCTTGATCTTTGAGAACGGCGTGCGAGGTCATGCCGTCGACTTGGGCGAAGAGCTGATCGGATGCGTGCTGCTGGGTGATGCGGCAGAAATTTCGTCGGGAAGTGTTGTGCGCGGCACTGGTGACGTGGCGCGCGTTCCGGTCGGAGAAGGCTTTCTCGGACGTGTGGTTGATGCGCTCGGGACACCGCTCGATGGCGGAGATCCGATCGAAGCGCGCGAGCTCGCTCCGATCGAGAAACCAGCGCCCGACATCGTCGATCGCGCGCTCGTTACGCGGCCTATGTCGACAGGCCTTCTCGTGATTGATTCGATGATTCCGATTGGCCGCGGCCAGCGCGAGCTCATCATCGGCGATCGCCAGACTGGAAAAACGGCAATTGCCGTCGACATGATGATCAATCAGAAGTCGAGCAATGTGATCTGCGTCTATGCGGCAATCGGGCAAAAGTCATCGACTATCGCGCAAGTAATCGATGCGGTGCGCCGCTCCGGCGCGCCGGAGCGCTGCCTTTTCGTCATCGGCGAAGCCGATGCCGCGCCTGGGCTGCAATGGCTCACGCCCTACTCCGCCTGCACAATGGCCGAGTTCTTCGTTGCCAGGGGCCGCGACGTGCTTCTGGTGATCGACGATCTCACCAAACATGCCGCGGTCTATCGGCAAGTCTCGCTACTCCTCAGACGGCCGCCTGGCCGCGAGGCCTATCCCGGCGACATCTTCTATATCCATTCGCGCCTCTTGGAGCGCGCCGCCAATCTTTCGCCCGAACTGGGTGGTGGTTCGTTGACCGCGCTTCCGATTGCCGAGACGCAGGCCGGCAATATCAGCGCCTTCATCCCAACCAATCTCATTTCGATCACCGACGGGCAGATCTATCTCGATCCGCGCCTCTTCTATGAGGATCAAAAGCCCGCGGTTGATGTCGGCAAGAGTGTGAGCCGCGTCGGCGGCAAGACGCAGGCGCCTGTACTCAAGGCCGTATCTGAAAGCTTGCGGCTCGATTACGCGCAATTTCTGGAGCTCGAAGTGTTCACGCGCTTCGGAACCATGGTCGATGAGCGCACGCGCAAGACTATCGAGCACGGCCGTCGCATCAGAGCCGTTCTCGAACAACATCAATTTGCACCGCTGTCGCTTGGAGAAGAAGTGGCCTTGCTCTCGGCTCTAGCCGACGGAGTTCTTGATACAGTCCCACTCGATAAAGTCGGCGCTTTTCGAAGCGGTCTCAGGACTTGGCTCAGCGATCACGCGCCCGATGTGCTCCATCTCGCCGACGACGCACAGCCCCTGAAGGATGAGCAGCGCTCGTCTCTTAAGACCGCTTTGTCGGCGCTCGCCCGGCAAGTCGGCGGCACTTGAGGACGTAACCATGGCACGCCTTGCCGATATCCACGCCAGCATCGGCAATATGAACGAGCTGCAGGGCATTGTGAGCGCCATGCGCTCGCTCGCTGGAATGCGCATGCAAGAGGCACAGCGGGCACTTCCCGGCGTCCGCCGATATGCGGGATCTATCGTCGAAGGAATTGCGAGCCTGATGCCGAGAGCTGATGGATCCGGTCTTCCAGTCGGGCCTCAAACTGGCCGCCGCGCCGTGATTTTGTTGGCCTCGGAGCATGGATTTGCTGGCGGCTTCAATGAGCGCCTATTGGAAACCCTTCAAGGTCAACTGAAGCCAGACGATGAGCTACTCGTTCTTGGCAGCCGCGGAGTGGCGCTTGTGCGCGAGCGTATCAGAAAGCCCGCTTGGACCTATCCAATGGCGACGCGGACGGGAGCGGTTGCAGATCTCATCAACCGGCTTTCGGCAGAGCTCTATCGAGGGATTGCGAGCCGAGATATCGCCCGCGTTGAAGTGATCAGCGCTCGCTTCACGGAAGGCAGCAATTCATTGATTGAATGCCGTGCGGTGCTACCGCTCGATCCAACCTCTCTCGAAGGTGCGCCCAGGCGTGAGCCCCCCTTGCATAATCTAACGGTTTCGGCCCTGCAGGAACGGCTTTTGGCGGAGTATGTTTCCGCCTTGTTGACCGAGGCGGTCGTCGAATCGATCGCAAGCGAGAACGCCGCACGCTTCGCGGCGATGGAATCCGCGCATCAAAACGTATCGAAGAAGCTCGATGATCTTCGCCAGCAAGCGCGGTTGATGCGGCAAGCTGAAATCACATCGGAACTATTAGAGCTGGCGACGGGCGCTGCAGCACTCGCCGGGCCGTGATTGTGAGTGTTACGCTGAACACGCAATTTGCCTTAGGTCAGAACACGCAAGGGCCGCAGAATTGTTCAAGGAGCTGCATGATGAAGCTGGAGGGAAAGCGCGGATTGGTCGTCGGAATCGCAAATGACTTGAGCATTGCCTATGGCTGTGCGCAGGCCTTTAGGCGTGCTGGTGCCGATCTCGCGATCACCTACCTCAACGCAAAGGCAGAGCCGTTTGTGCGCCCGCTTGCCGAATCTCTCGATAGCCAAGTGATTGTCCCATGCGACGTTCGCGAGCCTGGACAGCTCGAAAGCGTATTTGCGGCGATTGAAAGGCAGTGGGGCCAGCTCGATTTCGTTCTCCATTCCATCGCCTATGCACCGAAAGAAGATCTTCATCGCCGCGTCGTTGATTGTTCCGAAGCCGGCTTCAACATGGCGATGGGCGTCTCATGTCATTCGTTCATCCGCATGGCGCGCTTGGCCGAGCCTTTGATGACGCAAGGTGGCTGTCTTCTTACAGTGACCTTCTACGGCTCGGAAAAGGTGGTCGCGGAGTACAATCTCATGGGGCCGGTCAAGGCAGCGCTTGAAAGCTCGGTACGCTATCTGGCAGCCGAACTTGGCGGCAAGCGTATCCGGGTTCACGCCGTTTCTCCGGGTCCGCTCAAGACGCGCGCCGCCTGAGGCATAGAGAGGTTCGACGAGCTCTTAGAGCGGACGAGAGCGCGCACGCCGGATCATCAACTCGTCAGCGTCGAGGACATCGGCAAACTGGCGACCTTCCTGGTCAGCGATGACGCGGCCAGTCTCACCGGCAATATCGAGTATATCGACGCGGGCTATCACATTCTTGGTTGACGAGGGACGCAAAACAGAAGGCCGGTACACGCGGCGCAGCGCAACCCCTAGGGCGCGCGATTACATGCCGTAGTCCGGAAGCTCAAAATCATCCCGGAGCGAGCGGCCGATTGCGAATTCCGTAACTTGTGGAATAGCCATCAGTTTCGTCACTAAGTTGCGCAGCCAGATGCCAAGTTCTGTCTTGGGCGTAAAGCTCGCTGCGAAGGATCGGGCAGACTTTTGCTTGCGCAACACGAAGGGCTTCAACAACTCCTCATAGCGCCGAAATGCCTCTCTGTGATCATTAGCCGCTCGTTTGAGTTCTCCAGCCAGAACATAAGACTCAAGGAGCGCGAGGCCAGTTCCTTCGCCGGCCAATAGCGAAACGCAGGCAGCAGCATCACCAACGAGGGCAACGCGCCCCTTTGACCAGCGGTCCATCTCAATTTGGCTGACACGATCGTAGTAAAGGTCTTGAGTGTCAGCGAGCGCGGCACGAATCTGAGGCAACTCCCAACCATCGCCATCAAAGACGTCGGCAAGAAGACCTTTGCACGCAGCAAGATCATGCGGTTCGGTGCCACCAGCAAGTTCAGCTCGAAACACAGCGAGAATTAGCGCGCGGTCGCCACGCATGGAAAATCGCGCAATTTGTCGTCCGGGCTGAGCGAATGTCACGTAAACAAGCTCATCGCGCGGGCGATAGCCGGGAACTTCGAATGCGGCCACCCGATAACCTAGGTCGCGCTCGAAATTGGACTCTGGGCCAAACTTCAACGCGCGAACCGGAGAATGGAGCCCACCTGCGCCGATCACGAGATCAAAGGTGCGCGGCATTGCGGTCTCAAAGGTCACACGAACGGTTTCGCCCTGCTCTTCAATCCCCGTGATTGTGTCGCCGAAAATCGTTTCGACGCGATCTTCAACCGCCTCATAGATGATCCGCGCCAACTCGCTTCGCGCCAGGCTCGTAAATCGCCCGTCGGTCAGGCGTTGAAGCGAGGAGACACGAAATCCGCCCACGGCACGCGACCTCGCATCCGCCATGCGCACTTCTTGGACCTGATAGCCGACACCGCGAAGCGCAGGGATCACTCCCATCTTCTCAGCGATCGTGTAGCCCAGACCCCAGAAATCGACGATATAGCCACCACTGCGAAGCGCCGGCGCACGCTCGATCAGGACCGGCTCATGACCTGTCTTACGGAGCCAATAGGCAAGCGCGGGCCCTGCAACGCCCGCTCCATTGATCGCAATTCGCATTGGAGTTCCCTTCGCAATTTAACGGGAGGCTCATAGGTATCTTGAGAAGATCGGTTGTTAAATTCAACTCAATCTTCGTTGGCCATCATCGCGCCCACTATAGTAGTTCATCTCTAGAGTGAGTCGACTGCGGTTGGCACCAATGCGAGATCATCCGATCACCGACAAGATTCGCGGGCTTATTCGCGCGACCATTCGGACGACTTGGACGCTTGAGGCGCTTCTCTTTCTCTTGCGCAATGAGTCACAAAGCTGGCCGATTGCATCAATTGTCAAAGAGCTACGAAGCAGCGAATTAGCCATCTCAGAGGGCATGGCGCGGCTGGTCAACATCGGTCTCGTGGTTGAGACTGAGCCGCGCCGCTTCCGATATCGACCTGCAAACGGTGAGTTGGCGGAACTCGCAACGGCGTTAAGTCAGATCCATGCAGAGCGGCCCTATGCGCTGATCGAGGAAATTGCCTCGGCTCAGAGCGCCGGCATTCAGGACTTTGCCGATGCATTCAAATTGAGGAAGGACTGAACATGAGTCTTATTCCGTTCTTCGTTTATGCCCTTTGTTTCGTCACGAGCCTTGTTTGCCTCGTGCTGCTTTTGCGCGCCTATCTCAGAACACGAAATCGGATGCTATTGTGGAGTTCGCTCTGTTTCGTCGGCCTGTCCTTGAACAATCTGCTGCTGTTCCTGGACATCATCGTATTCCCAGACATCGATCTGAGATTACCCAGGCTGATTTCGTCGGTAGCCGCCGCTGCCGTTCTCCTTTTTGGCTTCCTTTGGGAGGCGGAGTACTAAGATGCTCGATTTCTTGAGCGGCGTCGCAACGATGGGATTTGCCGCGGGCGGACTTTGCTTTCTTCGGTTCTGGCGGCGCACGCGCGATCGCCTCTTTCTCAGCTTTGCCGTCGCGTTCTGGCTGCTTTCACTGAACCACGCGATCGCGGCGATCTTTGACATTCCGGTGGAGTATCGCAGCTGGATTTATTTGCTTCGCCTTGTCGCCTTTGTCCTTATTGCCTCCGCAATCATCCTCAAAAACGTTAAGCGCGCCAAATAGCACGCCAAAAGTCGCCGCTATTCAAAGTCACAACGACCGCTCGGTCGCCGCGTAAGGCTTGATGCTCTCCGCGACCGAATCGGCGACGTGCTCTTTGGTGATGAGGCCGAGGACATCCTCGATGTGCGGAATGCCCTGGCCGTTGGCGACGACTGACATTGTGGCTTTTCGCTTCCACATGCGGCCGATGACATTGAACATCACATCCTCAGGCCGCGCGATCGTGAACGCATCGGTCGCGATGTCGCCAAGCGTAACGCCCGTATAGGTGCCCTCCAGGCCCTTGCGCAACGCCGTATTGACACGCAAGACGCCCCTGATCCGGTCATTATCGGTGACCACGATATGGCGCATTCTGTCTTCGTGCTCGGGGAGCTTTAGAAACGCATCGAACGTCATCGATGCCGGTAATTTAAGGATATCCTTGTCCATGACCTCTTGAGCCCGGCGCACCAAGAACATGTTGGCGTGGAGGGCCTTGGGGATGAAATGGCGCCGCGCCAGGAGCTTGATCGTGTAGATATTTTCGCGTGAGAGATAGCGGCGCACGCCAAGCGCCACCGCAACCGCGATAATCATCGGCATGACAATGCTGTAATCAAGCGTCATCTCGAAAATCATCGTGACCGCAGTCATGGCGGCGCCCGTGCCGCTACCCACCATCGCGGCCATGCCGACGATCGCAAATGCCGGAACGCTAATGCTGGCCGCCGGAAACAGCATCTGCATCAGCGCGCCGAACGCGCCGCCGAGCGTTGCGCCCATATAGAGCGATGGCGAAAAAATGCCGCCCGATGAGCCGGATCCCAAGCTGAGCGAGGTCGCCGTCAGCTTCGAGCCGAACAGCAATATAAGGAATGGCGCGGCGGAGAGCCCGCCCAACAGAACATCTTGAATCGTCGAGTAACCGACGCCGTCAATCTGGTAATGCCCCGAGAAGCGCAAGAACGCGTACATCAAAGCGCCGACGAGCGTCATTCCAACGGCATGGCGTAAATAGGGGTTCTTGATGCGCTCGAATTTCTCTTCGGCAAAGTGGAGGCCTCTGATGAAGCCTGTGGCGCCGAGGCCGATCACGACGCCAAGAACGGCATAAAGCACAAGGACGATGATCGACGACGGATTGCTCGGTACCGCGCCTACCGCGGGCACATCAAAGGCCGGCCTCGGACCGAAGAACATGCGCCCGACAAAAGTCGCTGTGCCTGTTGCCAGCGCGACGGGTAAGAATGTCCGCGTGCTGAATTCCGGCATCATTAGCTCGATCGCGAAGATGACACCGCCAATCGGCGTGTTGAACGTCGAAGCGATACCTGCTCCTGCGCCGGCTGCGACCAAGGTGATGCGCTGCCAGGCTTCGAGGCGAAACCACTGGCCCGTGCTCGAACCCAAAGACGCGCCGATTTGGATGATTGGCCCTTCACGGCCGACGGCCGCGCCGCTGCCGATCGACAAGGCCGAAGCAAGCGATTTCACCGCCGCCACAATGGGCCGTATCCGGCCTTCCTTGTAGAAGATCGCGTCCATGACCTCGGGCACGCCATGGCCGCGCGCCTCGGGCGCAAAGGTCTGCACCAGGAAGACAACGCCCATACCGCCGATCACCGGCACGAGGATGACCCAAGGCCCCCAAGGCGAGGCCGGGGTGTAGAGGTTGGCGTCGTAGACGGTGGAGAAATGGCCGAAGAACAAGAGGTTGTGAATGGTCGAGATCAGGATTCTGAAACCGACCGCGCCGAAACCCGTGAAGATGCCGAGGCCGACCGCGAGCAGGCAAAAGACAAAGAGATTGAGCGAGCGCTCGGGCTTGGTCTCGTTCACGTTTTTGACCTCAAGGCGGGACTGCACAATCGCCAGTCAGGCGCTCCTGTCAACGCCATGGGTTGCGGCAATCCGGCACCGGCGAGTGGGGCCCGGACAGGGTCAGCCCACACCCGTCAACATCATCAGCGCATCAGCCTGACCCGTCGGGCCTTCACGCCTGACGAATTCTTGCCGCGCTTGTGCGGTCTTCGGCGCTCAGGACAGCCGTGGCTTGTGGAAATCCCGGAACCCTCGGTATTCGGAAAGACTATGGACACCCACTCGCTCGCCTTTCCCTCAGCGAGCGATGCTAAGTACCCAGTACTCATTTTCATCGTTACCGGTGCGCCATCCCAGCCAATGCCTTCCTCATCGAGGATCGACTCAACCAGGTCTTCAATGTCCGCAAGCGACTCATCTCCCCTGACGGTTTCAAGTTCACTGTTGATGAGGCGCTCGATGCGGAAGCGCTCAGTTAGATCGAGGCCATCAACATCGTGGAGTTCAGATTGGGCGTAGTGGTGGCCGTGATTGATGAGTTCTTGCCAACTGTCCGCACGGTTTTTCGCAGCGTCCTCACGCTCTTTGGCTTCCTGGAAGAGCTTGTCGCGGAGACACGATCGGAGCTTGCGCTCAAGAGTGCATTCCAGCTCGCGTGAAGCACGGTCGATGCAAGCAGAGTACCACCACAACTGGTGTCATTAAAGTTCGCGCTCAAAGAGCCACTTACTTAGAAAGCTGGCGGATATCGCGCCTGCGAGTTGAGCTGCGATAAATGGTGGAACCGAACTCGGCGCAATGCCCGCAAAGCTGTCGGACAGCGCTCGGGCGACGGTGACGGCCGGATTAGCGAACGAGGTCGAGGCGGTAAACCAATAGGCCGCGACGATATAGAGCGCGACGGCGGGCGCAACTTGCTGCGGCTTATGCTTGCTGACAGCGAAAATGGTCAACACAAGACCGAAGGTTGCGACAAACTCAGAAAGCGCTTGCGCCGGTCCGTCGCGCAGCTTCGTTGAAATTTGAAGCACATGTTCGGCAAACATGGCATGCACGAGCCATGTCCCGCCCACGCCTCCAGCGAATTGCGCAGCAATCATGGCGATTGCTTGCCCGAACGGTCGCTCGCGCCGAAGGAGGGATACGAGCGTCACAGCCGGGTTGAGGTGCGCCGAGACGGACCCCAGCGCGGTGATAAGCACATAGAGCATCGCGCCTGTGGCCAGTGTGTTGGCAAGCAATGCGATCGCGACGTTACCGCCTGACAAACGCTCGGCCATGATGCCGGAGCCGATGACTGTCGCGACGAGCAGGCCGGTCCCGAGAAACTCGGCAGCGAGAATCCGCCCGTCAATTCCGACACGCGGCTTTGCCGTCGCGCTACTTCGCGACGCGCTTTCCGTTCTGGTCGACAACAAGCTCTCCATCTTCCTTGTGGAATTCGCCGCGCTGCGGTTCTGGCAGAATATCGAGCACGACTTCGGATGGGCGACACAACTTGACGCCCCAATCAGTCACAACGATTGGCCGGTTGATGAGGATCGGGTTTGCCATCATGAAATCGATAAGCTCTTTGTCCGTCCACTTCGGATTGCCAAGGTCGAGTGTTGCGTAAGGCGTATCCTTCTCTCGCAGCAGCTTGCGAGGTGTGATGCCCATTCGATGAATAAGCGAGACAAGCTCGGCGCGCGAAGGCGGGTTTTTCAGATATTCGATGATTCGCGGCTCGATGCCCGCATTTCGGATGAGGCCGAGCACATTCCGCGACGTGCCACAGGCCGGATTGTGATAGATCGTGACTTCGCCCGCCATCGCCTGACCTTAGCAACAGCGATCGATGATCGCTGCGAGCGGGGCACAAATCTCATTACGCCCTGCGCAACAGTCTTCCATCAAATAGGCAAGTAGATCGCTCATGCGCGCGTATTCGACAGCGTAGATGATTGAGCGGCCTTCGCGCCGCGACGAAACAAGGCCGGCGTGGCTCAGGATTGTGAGATTCGCCGAAAGGGTGTTCGGAAACATGTCGGCCTGGCGCGCAATATCGCCCGCAGCAAGGCCTTTTTCACCAGCCTGCACAAGCAGCCGAAAGACTCCCAATCGGCCCTCGTGGGCGAGGGCCGATAGGGCCGCAACAGCATCAGTCATCCTTGCCGCTTGATTGCGCGCGGACTTCAACTTGCTCGGCAACAGCTGCTCCCTCCGTCGTGAGCACGCTCATCGATATGGGTGTCCTCGCCGTAAGTCGTCGCCTCGCCCAATGTGTGGAAGGTCTCCCAGCGAATGCCGGAAGGATCGTGGACCCAATTCTTGTCGGATTTCGCGTAGCAACAGGATGCGTTCTTCTCATCAAACGTCGTCTCTCCAGCAGCCTTGAGCCGGCCGGCAAGCTCGTTTAGATCCTCACTGGTCTCGACTTGAATGCCGATATGATCGATCCCCGCCGATTGCGATCGCCCGGAAATCGCAAAATTCACTTTCGGGTCTTCGAGCATCCATTTTGCATAGTCGGGTTTGCGGACCGCGGGCTCGGCGCCGAACAAAGTGCGATAGAACCCAATCGATTCTTCGACGTTCTTGACGCGGACATGGACGTGAAAGCGGCTCATGAACTCCTCCTGACCATGTTTCTACATTTCCATGAATGTCGAAATGAGTCAAGACTCTTGAAGCCGCGTTGTGCTGCTCTTTAGCGTGATTGCGGAGAAACCCTAGGTCTCAGCTCCGTTAGACCCAGGGCTTGCTTCTCGGCCGGAAGAAAGAAGGTGATCGCAAGACACATAACAAGCAAAAGCCCGGAGCCGCCAAGGCACGCTTCCATTCCCCATCTCTGCATCAACGCGCCGGAAAGCAGGATTCCCATCAAACGCCCCGCTGCATTTGCCGCGTAATAGAAGCCGACATCCTCCGCGGCCTTTTCCGAGCCGGCATACGCAAGGATGAGGTAGGAGTGCAGCGAAGAATTGACCGCGAACGCGACGCCGAAGATGAGCAAGCCGACAACGAGCACCAAGTCGGCGTGCGCGAGCACGGGAAAAGCGAGCCCCGCTTGCTTGGTAATCGCGGCCGCCAATGCAGCGGGTATGAGGGCAAGGATCGCGCCCCAGAGGCGCGCGGCCGGAATTTCCCGGCTCAGGCCATCCTTGCTGCGCGTGACCAGCATCGGGGCGAGCGCCTGCACCGCACCATAGCCGATCGTCCACGCGGCGACGAAGCCCGCCACCTGCATATATTTCCAACCAAAACTGTAAAGATAGACGGGCAGCGCGACGACGAACCAAACGTCGCGCGATGCAAACATGAAGATGCGCGCTGCGGCGAGCAGATTGACCGCGCGGCTCTTGGCAAACAGCTCGCGGAATGTCTTCGAGGATTTTGCCTTGCCGAGAGCGCGCGGCAAAGCCGTAAGGACGAGGACGAGAACCAGCGCCAGCATGCCGGCCATGAGCCAAAGCGCATGCTGGAAGCCGGCTACTTGCAGCAGGAAGCCGCCAACGAAGAACCCTGCGCCCTTGGTTGCGTTTTTCGAACCGGTGAACCACGCGACCCAGCGAAAGAGCTGGCTCGCGCCCTCGGTCGAGCTTGCCTTGATCGCGCTTTTCGAGGCCGTCTTTGTGAGGTCCTTGGCAATGCCGGCAAGGCCTTGCGCGCATACGACCCAAACCACGGAAAGCGTTGCGCTCCATGCGGGGTCGAGCGCCGAGAGCATGCAGAGGCCGACAATTTGGACAGTCAGTCCCGTCGCCAACATTCGCGGGATGCCGAACCGGCTCGCCAGCCAGCCGCCGCCAAGATTGGCGAAGATGCCCGCTGTCTCGTAAAGTAGAAACAGAAACGCGAGCATGAAGGGCGTGTAGCCCAGTGCATAAAAGTGCAACAACACGATCATGCGCAGCGCGCCGTCCGTCAGCGTGAACAGGAAATAAGACAGCGTGACGATGGAGTAGTTGCGTACGCCCGACATCAGGCTTCCCGCGAAATAACGATGTTGGCGAGGTCGACCATACGGCACGCATAGCCCATCTCGTTATCATACCAGGCGTAGATTTTGAGGAGTGTGTTATCGGTGACCATGGTGCTGGGGCCGTCGACAATTGAGCTGCGCGTGTCGTTTACATAGTCGGCCGAGACAAGCGGGCGATCCTCATAGCCGAGAATGCCGGCCAGTGGTCCCGAAGCCGCTGCCTTCATGAGTTCGTTGATTTCCGAGACGGTTACGGCCCGTTCAAGCTCGAAAACGCAATCGGTGAGCGAGGCATTGAGCACGGGCGCGCGTATAGCATGGCCGTTCAGCCGGCCCTTTAGCTCCGGATAGATGAGCGCAATTGCCGTGGCGCTGCCGGTCGTGGTCGGTTGCAGAGACAGCATCGCCGATCGCGCACGCCGCAAATCCTTGTGCGGCGCATCGACAATGACATTCGTGTTGGTCGGATCGTGAATCGTCGTGATTTGTCCGTGGCGGATGCCAATCGCCTCGTGAACGACCTTCACGACCGGCGCGAGGCAGTTGGTTGTGCAGGACGCGGCCGTTAGGAGCCTGTGCTGTGCCGGATCGTAGAGTCGATCATTGACGCCAACGACAATGTTAAGGGCGCTCTCGTGTTTGACCGGGGCCGCGACAATCACCCGCTTTACGCCGCGATCGAAATAGCCTTGCAGCTGATCGGGTTTCAAAAACTTGCCGGTGCACTCAAGGACGATATCGCAGCCAAGATCGCCCCATGCCACTTCGGCAGGATCACTTTCGGCGCTGAAGCCGATGCGCTTGTCGCCGATTGTCAGACTCCGATCGTCCTCCGCGCCGATCTTCTCGCGCCAGCGGCCATGGATGCTGTCAAATTCCAGAAGATGCGCCGCCGTCGCCGCGCCACCCTTGAGTTCGTTGACATGCAAGACCTCCAGCCGATTTGCGGCTCGCGGATCTCCATCCGCGCGTATCACGCCACCGAGGCCGGCGCGCAAAGCGAGCCTTCCGATGCGTCCAAGTCCGTTGATGCCAACCCGCATCTAATACCCTCCCTGCAACGCAGCGACCCGTCCGCCACCCAGCTCGCCGAGGCGCGCTTTCAGAGCTTTCCGGTCAAGGCCGGATAACGGAAGGCTCGTGAGGATTTCCAGGCGGCGCCTGATACTCGAATAAAGCTCGTTGAACATCGTTGCGCGCTCGGCCGGATTGCCTGTGAATTTTGCTGGGTCGGGCAACGGCCACGACGCGCTGACAGCGGTGCGCCCGAATTCCGGGCAAGACTGGCCCTGAAGCACGTCGCACAGCGCAATCACGAAATCCATGCGCGGCGCATTTGGCGCAAGAAACTCGTCCCAGGATTTACTGCGCGCGCTGGCGACATTGTGACCAAGGCTCCTCATGCGCTCGATTGCTTCGGGCATTGGCTTGCCGGCGGGTCTTGATCCCGCGGAATAGGCGACAAAGCGGCCGCGTCCAATCTCATTCAAAACAATCTCGGCCATGATTGAGCGAGCTGAGTTTGCCGTGCATAGAAAGAGCACATTGAACGTACGCTCGGCGGTCGGCTCGGCGAGAGGCACTGCGTTCGGATGCTTGCACGCGGCAAGCTCAGCAATCTCCAGGAGCGGGCCGCAAATCTCCGGATGTTCCGAGCAGCAGTCAGAAACGAGAAACGAAAGCAGGCT
>JBAQHC010000049.1:0-5594 GCA_049288095.1 Alphaproteobacteria bacterium
GCCCAACCGGCGGCGCGGGCGGCGCAGCTGGCGTGGCTTCATTCGCTGCGACAGGCGCAGGCGCAGGCGCCGCAGGCTTTGCGGTAACCGCATCGCCCGCATGCGCGGCGCCGATCGCCGAAAAGCCGGTCCACAATTTCAGCGCTTGCAGGCCCGTCATCACGAACATGGCAACGAGAAGCAGCGGCAAGATGCGAAATGCGCGTAACATCCCTGCCCTCACCGCGCCTGACGCAAGGCTTGGAAGATGTCGCCCGATGGGGCGTCCTTGATCACGGTGACCTGCCGCGGCTCGGCATTCGGCGGCGTGCCGCGCAGATCCGCCAGCCGATTGGCAACGCGATCCGCCGAGCCCATGATGAGCTTAAGCTCTTCGAGCAGCACATCAGCGCGCTCACGCTCCGCCTTCAAGTCCGCGGCCGCGGCCGAACCGAGCGTTTTCAGTTCGGCGACGCTCGCCTGAGCGCGGTCGGTCGCGCGGTCGAGGCCCGCGATCACCGATTTGAGCCCGTCTTGATCCGTGTGCAGAGCTTTGAGCCGGCGGTTGAGCTCGGTGCAATAGACGACCGTGACGATGAGGAGAAGCATCACCACACCGTCGACGATCAAGCCGAAGAAATTCATAGCATCCTCACGAGAGGTCGATCGAAATCGGGCGATAGACCTTGCGGTCGACGCGCACGGCCACGTGATGGCCGAGCCGCCCCATATGGCCTTGCAGCAGCGTGACGCCGCCGCAGCGCAAATCGACAAGGCCGTCGATCGGCGAGTTGAGAAGAATTGTCTGGCCGACCTTGAAGTTCATGACTTCGGCGAGCGTCATATGCTGCTCGTCAAGCACGGCTTCGAGAGGCACCTCGGTTGCCCAAAGCTCGCTCGCCAAATGCCCTTCCCAGATCGTGTCACGGCCGAACTTTTCGCCCATGAACATCTGGAGCAGCAATTTGCGGATCGGCTCCAGCGTGGCGTAGGGCAGGAGCAGCTCGACACGGCCGCCTCGATCTTCCATATCAACACGCAGGCGCACGAGAATGGCCGCATTCGCGGGCCGTGCAATGGCTGCAAAGCGCGGGTTGGTCTCCAGGCGATCGAGCTGGAAGGTGACTTTGGACAAGGGCTCGAACGCGACGGTCATGTCCTTGAGAAGAACCTCGACCATCTGCTGGACGAGGCTGCGCTCGATCGTAGTGTAAGGCCGGCCCTCGATGCGCATCGCGACCGTGCCGCGGCGGCCGCCCAAGAGCACATCGACGATCGAGTAAATGAGCGATGAATCGATCGTGATGAGTCCAAAATTGTCGAGCTCGACGGCTCTGAACACCGAGAGGATCGCGGGCAGCGGAATCGAGTTGAGGTAATCGCCGAACCTGATCGAGGTGATGTTATCGAGGCTGACCTCGACGTTATCGGATGTGAAGTTGCGCAAGCTCGTCGTCATCAATCGCACGAGGCGATCGAAGACGATTTCCAGCATCGGCAAGCGCTCGTAAGAGACGAGCGTTGAGTTGAGGATCGCATCGATGCCGCTGCGCTCTCCACCCGCGCCGTCGCCGACATCGAAGCCGAGCAGGCTGTCGATTTCGTTTTGATCGAGCACACGATCGGTCGTCGCATCCGTCGCGCTTGCGGCTGCAGCGGCATCTGCTGCCGCGGGCGCGCCCTCGGGCGCAGCGCCGGCTGCTGCCGCGGGGTCGGCCGATGGTGCTCCGTTTTCTTCTTCGCCAGCCATTCCGTTCCTACTGAATAATCATCTCGCGGATGAGCACATCGCTCACCGGCACTGCGAGGCCCGAAAGCTTCACGCGGCGCAATAGCTCTTGTTTCAGCCGGTACGTGCCGGCGGATCCGTTCAAGTCCTCGAGCCTCAGCTCGCTCAGGAAAACCTGGAAGCGGTCGAGAATGCGCGGCATCACGGGATCGAGCGCGGTCGTCGCGGCACTTTTAGGAATTTCGATCGCAACTTGCAGCTTCAAATAGGCCGGGGATTTTCCGCCGGTGTTGAGATTCACGAGAATCTCCGGAAGATCATAGAACTGCACTTCGCTGACAGCCGGCTTGTGCTCCGCTGCCTTGTCGGCGACCTTGTCGTGCTTGTGGCCGAACACGCCGAGCATCATCGCAACAACAACGCCGACGATGATGAGCAGAAGCGGCGCGCCGGCGAAGATCGCAATTTTAACGATCGGCAGCTTCTTCTTGCCGCCTTCGCCTTCAGCGCCTTCTTCCCCTTCGGCGCCCTCTTCGCCATCCTTCGGCTCTTCGGCGTCGTCTTTGCCTTTGCCTTTGCCCTTGGCTTTGATTTTGGCTTTCTTGCCCTTGGCCTTGGGATCTTCCTCCTGCTCTTCCTCTTCGGAAGCAGGATCCTTGTCTTTCTTCTTTTTAGCCATGAGATGCCTCAACGCGCGCAGAGCGAGCAACTTTACGAATTAGCGCGGCAACTCTAGGGATTGTGCGGTTAAATAACCCTTGCGCGCACCGCAAAACGCGCACGCAAAACAAGACCAGGCGTTAGGCAATTGTTGCCAGCACCTTTCTGCCGGGCGGCATTCCTCCGCTTACGGATTAATCTTAGATTAACCATAAAACCCTCGGGAATCCGTCGGAATGGGGGATGGCACATGCGCTGCTAGTGATGAGCCGCGACCGGCGCCAAAAGGGTCTTAAGACGCTCCATGCAAAATGCGGAACTCATAGGGCTATCGCAGCAGACTGCGCTTCAGCGCAATCTCGATATCATTTCCCATAATCTCGCCAACATGGACACGACCGCCTACAAGGTGGAGCGGCCGCTGTTTCACACTTATTTGGCGGCGATCCGCGACGTCGAAGGCCGGCACGACAATGCGCGCATGGTCAACGACTACGGCATGACCCGCGATATGAGCGAAGGCGCGCTCAAGGCGACGGACAATCCGTTCGACATTGCCATCCAGGGCAACGGCTACTTCATGGTGCAGACGGCCGATGGCGAACGCTACACGCGCAACGGCCATTTCTCTCTCAATGCGCAAGGCCAGCTCGTCACCTCCGACGGCGACTCCGTGCTCGACTCGAACCATGCGCCGATCACTTTTGCGCAGGACGAGACCGACTTTAAAGTCGCGCGCGATGGCTCGATTTCCACCTCTGCCGGCGAGAAGGGCAAGATCGGCGTGGTTGAGTTCGCGAACGAGGGCGAGCTCACGCGCACAGGCGGCAGCCTTTACGAGACGACCGAAACGCCGACGCCGTCGCAAAACACAAATCTGCAGCAAGGCATGATCGAGCAATCCAATGTCGTGCCCATCGTCGAAATGACGACGATGATCGATGTCATGCGCGCCTACACCGCTTCGAGCCAAATGATGAAACAGGCTGACGATTTGAGCGAGAAAGCAATCGCCTCGCTCGCGAAGGCCTGACGGAAGAACCTGTGAACCCGAGAGACAAGTAAATGCGTGCTTTAAATATCGCGGCGACTGGCATGTTGGCCCAGGAGCTCAATGTCGAGGTCATCTCGAACAACATCGCCAACATGAATACGACTGGCTACAAGCGCCAGCGCGCAGAATTTCAGGATCTGCTTTACCAGAATCTCGAGCGCGCGGGCGCTGCCTCGTCGGATGCCGGCACTGTCGTCACAAACGGAATCCAGATCGGCTTGGGCGTGCGCGCGGGCAGCGTCTATCGCATCATGCAGCAAGGCAATCTTCAGCAGACGGAAAATCCCTACGATCTCGCCGTCCAGGGCCGCGGATTTTTTAAGATTCAAATGCCGGACGGCAGCGATGCCTACACGCGCGCAGGCTCCTTCCAGCTTTCGCCGACAGGGCAGATCGTTACGCCGCAGGGTTACACCGTCTCGCCGGGCATTACCGTTCCTCAGGATGCAACCAGCGTTTCGATCAGCCCGACTGGCCAAGTCCAGGCGCTTTTGCCTGGCCAAAATAACGCCCAAACGCTGGGCCAACTTGAGCTTTCGAGCTTCTTCAACGAAGCGGGCCTTGAGTCGCTCGGCGACAATCAATTCAAGGAGACCGCCGCTTCCGGCGCGCCGACAACCGGCCTGCCGGGCAGCACGGGTTTCGGCACATTGGCGCAAGGCTTTCTCGAAACATCGAACGTAAACGCGGTGTCCGAGATCACCAATCTCATCACCGCACAGCGCGCCTATGAAATGAACTCGAAAGTCATCACCGCCGCGGACGACATGCTGCAGGCGACGAACAATCTGAGATAACGGGAGAATCCCATGAAGCGCTTGATGCGCCTTGCTTTAGCCGTCCTCGTCGGCGCCGCCCTCGCCGCCGTTTGCGGCACGCCGGCCTTGGCGCTCCTGGCGCGCACGACGGTCGAGCTCAAGGCCAACCCCACGACTTCCGGCCCGATGATCACGTTCGGCGATCTCTTCGACAACGCAGGCGACGCCGCGGATTTTCCGGTGATTGCCGCGCCGCGCCCGGGCCAAAAGATATCGCTCGATGCGCGCAGCCTGGCTTCGCTCGCATCGGATCACGGGCTGGTCTGGGGCAATCTCGCCGGGCTCGCGAGCGTCGAGGTGACGCGCGAAGCGCGCGTCATTACGACAGATGCAGTTGCCGATGCCATCGCCAAAACGCTGAGCCAACAATCGGGTGGACGCGATCTCGATGTCCATCTTCTGCAATCCGGCATTGTGCTTAACGCGGCCGCTAACGATCCCTCGCCACTCCAGGTCGCCGTGACATCGTTCGATCAGCAGAGTGGGCGCTTTGAAGCCCAGGTTTCGGTTGCGGGCGGCGATGGTATTGCGGTCAACGGCGTTGCTTATGAGGTGATGAGCGTGCCGGTGCTGGCGCGGCCCTTCGAGCGCGGCGAGATCATTCAGAACGCCGACATTTCCTGGATCAAGCTGCGCATCGACACGCTGAGCCGCCAAGTGCTCACCGATCCCAAGCAGCTCGTGGGCCTGACGGCGCGGCGGCCGCTGCGCTCTGGCGTTCCATTGATGACTGCCGACATCGAGCATCCGGCTGTTGTCACCAAAGGTTCGCTCATCGTCATGACCTACAAAGTCCCCGGCATGACGCTCACCGATTCCGGCCGTGCGCAGGAGAGTGGCGCCGTTGGCGACACGATTTCGGTTCTCAATGAGCGCTCGCACCGTACGGTGCAGGCGATTGTTGTCGGCGCGAATGCGGTCGAGTTGGCGCCGCCTGGGCTTGCTGCAGCGAACGTGCAAGCCAGCTTGAACCCGTGAGGACGCTGCCATGAACAGAAACCTTCTTCGCTGCGTCGCTCTCATCGCCATCAGCGCCCAGCTCGGTGCATGCACGATGGTGCGGGACTTGCGCAATGTCGGCCGCCCGCCGCCGCTTTCGCCAATCGTCAACCCGACTGCGGCGCGCGGCTATGAGCCGGTTTCAATGCCGATGCCAGCCTCGCCCGTCGAGCAGCTTCATACCAACTCGCTCTGGCGCACCGGCGCGAAGGCATTCTTCCGTGATCAGCGCGCCTCTAAGGTCGGCGATATTTTGACAGTTGAAATTTCGATTTCCGACAGCGCCAAGATCGATAATCAAACGCAGCGCTCACGCGTCGGCACCGAGAATATGGGCCTTGCGAATATTCTGGGC
>JBAQHC010000050.1:0-1955 GCA_049288095.1 Alphaproteobacteria bacterium
ATCCATGATTGTCCCTATTTCAAGATGATCCGGTCTATCGCTGAACGGCCGTACGCGATACCTTCACCGGCCAGGGAAGCCACTTAGTAACGCTATCCTCAAATGCGGGTTCCGTGAATGCCTGTCCCGCCGGGCGGAATTTTGAAGGAATTGTGGCTCATATGGCTGAGAGTTTCTCGCTGGTGATCGGCGATAAGCGGTTTTCCTCCTGGTCGCTCCGGCCGTGGCTTCTGCTCAAGGAGTTTGCCATTCCTTTCCGCGAAGAGCACATCGCTCTTCGCCAGCCCGATACCGGCGCGCAAATCGCCAAACATGGCCTTGGCACAACCGTGCCGATCCTCAAGCACGGCGAAGTCGTAGTTTGGGATTCGCTCGCGATCGCCGAATATCTCGCCGAGCGCTTTCCGGAAAAGGCACTGTGGCCGCGCGACCCAGTGGCGCGTGCTTTCGCTCGCTCACTATGCGCCGAGATGCATTCGAGTTTTCAGGCGCTCAGGACTGAGTGTCCGATGAACATATTGGCCCGCGTTGTGCCGTTCGATCCTGTCATGGGCGTCAAGCGCGACGTTGCGCGGATCGAGCTTCTCTGGGGCACGGCGCGCGAGCGCTATGGCAAAAGCGGCAAATTCCTGTTCGGCGAATTCGGGATTGCCGATGCGTTTTATGCGCCGGTCGTTACACGCTTTCGTACCTATGGTATCAAGCTTTCACCGGGCGCTCAGGCCTATTGTGATGCAGTCCTTGCGCTTGAAGGGATGCGCGAGTGGGAGCGGGGCGCGCGCGAAGAGTAGGGGACTCAGATGATTATCCGTAGCCTGATGATTGCGCTTGCATTGACCTTGGCGGGCAGTGCGGCGTTCGCCGATTCCAAGGACGATGTGCTTCAATCTCTCGTCAAGTGCGCAAACACCAGCAGTAAGAAAGCGCGCCTGAAGTGTTTCGATGAGGCCTCGCCCGCGTTGCGTGCGCTTTACCCGAGCGGCTCAGAAGCGGCGCCGGCAACGCCAATGGCGATGGCCACGCCTGCGGCGCCATCAACGCCCGCACCGGCTGCGGCAACCGTGGCCCCGGCAGCCCCCTCCAGCGCAGTGGCCTCGGCGCAGCCGACACCGGAACAGCAGAAATCTTGGTTCGGTCTGCATCTGGGCGGGCACAAGCAGCCTCAGACCGAGCCGACCAAGTTCGGCAGCGAAACATTGCCGAAAGAAACGAAGACGGTAGAGGGCATGCCGGAGCCGCCTAAGGAAGTCGACGAAATTAGCGCGACGCTCACCGATTATGCCAAGACATCGCTGGGCAAGATCGTCGTGTTTCTCGACAACGGGCAAGTCTGGCGCCAGGCCGAAAGCGATTCCGGCAATGCGCACTTCAAGTCAAAGATGAGCGACAACAAAGTTGTCATCAGCCGCGGGCCATTCAACAGCTATTCAATGGTCGTCAACAAGGGCGGCGCGCTCATCAAGGTTCAGCGCATTAAGTGACGAGACGAAACGGGCGCTGCTCGCTTGTGCCGGAGGCAAGAAGCGACAGCGCCCATCGCAGCTCAAAAGAACTGCTTAATTCAACGGAGCAAGCTCCGTCTTCGGGACAGCTCAAATTTTGACTTGTCAGAACCTGGAATGATCCGGTGGCGTCATTTTCATAGGCCTCCGTTCCTTGCGTTCGTGATTGAAAACTAGGTCCGGGCGACAAATTTGTCAAATGAGTAGAAGCCCTGAGCACCACGTCATTGCGACCGAAGCGAAGCAATCCAGAAACTTACTCTGGATCGCCACGGGCGCTGCGCGCCCTCGCGATGACGAGCATTAGGAAGCGATTGCGCTCGCTCGCGCTAGAGCAATTTCCACTTAATCGCGTCCATATCCGGCGTGTTTGAAGAAGTTGTCGCATTCGTTCGGCGGGAAGAGATCGATGATGCGTCCGATGGCTTTCCAGAGGGCTTCGATCGAACGCTC
>JBAQHC010000051.1:0-1780 GCA_049288095.1 Alphaproteobacteria bacterium
CTCGCACCTCAGCATGACGCGAAAAGGATGTCGAAGGACGCGTTTCGACCTCCCCGCAAGGGGGAGGTTGGCCTACTGCTCAGCCTAAGCAATTTCTGCAGTCTCGACTGCGTAAATCTCCGGCAGATTGCGCGCGACCACGCCCCACTCCTCACCCTCGTCGCGGCTTTCCCAAAGCTCGCCGCTGGTGGTGCCGAAGTAAAGGCCGATGGGATCCAGCGCATCTGCCGTCATCGCTTGGCGCTTCACCGTCCACCACGCCTGGTTTTGGGGGAAACCGTTCGACTTGCGCTGCCAGCTCTCGCCCGCATCGCGCGTGACGTAAACGGAGGGTTTGCCATCCGGGCTCGTGCGCGGCCAAACGGTTTGGCCGTCCATTGGAAATACCCAGACCGTATCGGCATTGCGCGGGTGAACCACCATCGGAAAGCCGATGTCACCAACGTCCTGCGGCATAGCGCGGCCCACTCTGATCCATTGATCCGACGGGCGATCGATGCGGTAAATACCACAATGATTCTGCTGATAGAGCCGATCGGGCTTGCTCGGACACATTCGCACGCAATGCGGATCATGAAACGCGACATTCGCGGCATCGAATCCTTGTACGACTTCCATACCCTTGATCAGCGGCGCGAAGGTGACGCCGCGATCGAAAGACTCGTGCACGCCGCCGCCCGACATGCCGAAATACATGTGATTGGGATCGCGCGGATCGACAATCACCGAATGAAGCTTGGGTCCGTCCGGCGTGCCGTCCTGCTCTGAACCGAACCATTCAAGATATTGCGGATCGTCATTGATCTTGGAGCACGGCTCCCAATTCAGGCCGCCGTCTTCCGAGCGGAAGAGGCCTTGCGGCGAAGTTCCCGCATACCAAACGTCTTTTTCGCTTGCATGCGCCGGCGTCAGCCAAAATGTGTGCTTGACGCTTCGGCCCTTTCCATCCGCCGACTTTGTAAACGCCGGCGGACGCTTTGCTTCGGTCCAGCTGCGGCCGTAATCGGTCGAGCGAAACAGTGTCGGACCGAGATGGCCTGTGCTCGCCGCGGCCAGCAATGTCCGTCCGTCGCGCGGATCGATCACCATGTGATTGATGATCTGGCCCAAGAAGTGCGGACCATCGACTTGCCAATTCTTGCGCGCCGCATCGCCATGGTAAATCCAGGCACCTTTGCGCGTTGCCACCAACAACAAGAGCTTCTTTGCCATTATTCGCTCCCAAGACTTTATGTTGATCGAAACGACTCATCCTCATCCTTCGACAGGCTCAGGATGAGGACAATTACGCTCCTCATGGTGAGCTTGTCGAACCATGAGGAAAAGCATTCCTCAGAACTCGTTGAGCAGATGAACCTCAGATTCGCCGTCGCCGGCGAGGCGCAGGAACTGCGTAACGAGATCGACCATCTCTTCTTTCGATTGCGTTTTGAGAATGGCAAACCCCGCCATTGCCTTGCCCTCAGATCCGGCCCCATCAAGGACGGTGACCCTACCGTTCGAAAGGAACACCCGCGCGCCTTTTGCAGCCGATGAGATCGAGCCTGTCGTGATGAGCGTGCCGTCGCGCATGGATTGCTCAACGAACTTGCCCATCTTTTCCATCTGCCCAGGGGCAGGCGGGCCCGAGGACGGCTTTTCCGGCTTGTAGATGGCTAGAAATTGCATAATTGCATCTCCATATTCATCTTTGCTAAATATGTTGATATCAACATTATCGGCCGATGTCAAAGCACGAAAAGCTCGCACTCGAAACGACGCACATGGTGCGGGACAGCTG
>JBAQHC010000052.1:0-9847 GCA_049288095.1 Alphaproteobacteria bacterium
CTAATGACCCTCTATCTGCGCTGGCGCGAGCCGGGGCAAATCGGTGTCGTCTTACGCATTTGGAGGCGCTCGATCGTTCCGGGCATTGCCGGCGGCGCGGCCTCCGCCTGCTGGTTCACGGCGATGACAATCGAAATCGCCGCCTATGTGCGCATGCTCAGCTTGCTCGAGGTTGTTTACAGCTATGCCGTTTCCGCGTTCAGATTCCGTGAGAGGTTAGGCTCCGCGAGGTGTTCGGCTCAATTGTCGTGACGGCCTCGATCCTGTTGCTGCTGGCGGATCGCGCTGGGCTCATTAAGTGACACGTGCAACGGCCGTCAGCCCTGGCCGTAATGCCAAACATAGCCGTCGGGATCGGCGAAGCTGAAATTGCGCTCACCCCAAGGCTTTGCCTCGATCGTGCTCACCTTAACGCCCGCCTTCGCGAGCCCTGCATGTTGCGCATCAAGATCGTCGACCTTCACCTCGACAAACATTCCCCCGGCATAACGCCGCTCATGCGCGGGGCGATTATCGGCAAGCACGACCAAATAACCGGCGCCGAAGTGAAAGCCCGCGACCCCGGGTTCATCGGTGCCGAGCTTCCAGCCTAGGGTCTCGCCGTAAAACCGTTTTGAGCGCGCAAGGTCCGAGACGAGAATCTCGACATAGAAAATGCCTTCAATTGCCATGGCTCACCCCGTATCGCGGCTGTATCGCATTTCTAAACCGCCCGACGCTGGCACGATTGCGCCAGGCGGACGATCTTTGTCGCTGGCACGCCAAACTCAGTCGAATTCGATTTCGAGCCCGTCATGAGCGGGTTCTACAGCCGGCGGCAGGCTTCGCCGCAAGGTCTGGTAGTCCATGTCGATATGAAGGTTCGTGAGGATCGCCCGCTCGGGCTTCAGCCGCGCGATCCATTCGAGCGTCAGATCAAGATGTGCATGCGTCGGGTGCGGCCGGTAGCGCAATGCATCGACGATCCAAGTCTTAACCCCTGCGAGCACCGCAAAGCTCTCTTCCGGCATGCCGACGATGTCGCTGGAATAAGCGAGCGAGCCGAACCGGAAGCCGAGCGAATGGACATCGCCGTGATGTTGCAGGAACGGCATGATTTCGATTGGGCCGCCGTCGCCGTTGATTGCAAGCGCATGAAATGGCTTCAGCGAATGCGCGTTTGCGATTGGCGGATACTGGCTGCCTTCGGGAGTGGCGAAGCAATAACCGAAGCGCGACATCAGCGTCATTTCGGTCGATGTGTCCATGTAGACATCGACGCGCTTGCGCCGATTGATCAGAAACCCGCGCAAATCGTCGAGCCCGTGTGTCTGATCCGCGTGGTCGTGCGTAATCACGACGCCATCAAGCCAATCGACCTTGGTGCGCAAGAGCTGCTGGCGCATATCGGGCGATGTGTCGACCAGCACGGCCGTTCGCCCGCGCTCGACCAGAAGCGAACAGCGCGTACGGCGATTTCTCGGTTCATTGGGATCGCAATCGCCCCAGTGATTGCCGATGCGCGGCACACCGCCCGAAGAACCACAGCCAAGAATGGTGGCTTTGAACTCAGCCATTGCCTTGGCCGGCATTAACGCGGGTAAATAGGCGCCCAAAGTTCGCTGTCGTTTGCGTCGCGATTTCCGCTTCGCTCACGCCTCGGACCTCGGCGAGCGTGCGCGCGGTTTGCACGACAAACGCCGGCTCGTTGCGCCTGCCGCGATGAGGCACCGGCGCAAGAAACGGCGCATCGGTTTCGACCAAAATGCGATCGGCCGGAACAATGCGCGCGACCTCGCGCAGATCGCCCGCGTTCTTGAAGGTCACGATTCCGGAAAACGAGATATAGAGGCCCAATTCGAGAGCCGCTTCAGCCAGTTGCCGGCTCGACGTGAAGCAATGGATGAGGCCGGTGAAGGCGCCTTTCTCCATCTCATCTCTTAACACGCGCGCCGTGTCGGCTTCGGCCTCGCGCGTGTGCACGATCACCGGCAGGCCTGTTTCGCGTGCCGCCGTGATATGGGCACGAAACGCCGCTTCCTGCTCCTCGCGCGGGCTGTGCTCGTAATAGAAGTCGAGGCCCGTCTCGCCGACGCCGATCACCTTTTTGTGCTCCGCCAGTCTAATGAGCTTTTCGGCACTCGCTTCAGCACCTTCCTCTTTCGCTTCATGCGGATGAACGCCGACCGAGCAATAAACATCATCATGCGCTTCGGCGATCGCGCGCACATTTGGGAACGTCGAAAGCCGCGTCGAGATCGATACCATCTTGGCAACACCCGCGGCTTTGGCGCGCGCGATCACTGCATCGATCTCCGGCGCGAACTCCGTGAAATCGAGATGGCAATGGCTGTCGACGAGGCTCATGCGGTGATCCCTCGCGCGCCGACCGCGGCGATGCGGCGCAAGGCTTCGCCCATCATCATGCGCTCATCCATGTTGATGCTTTCCCCTCGCGCAAGGAACGCCTCAAGCTCGGCAGCAAGTTCCGCCAGCACCGCAGCAGGCGCGGCCTTGGCGAGCTTGGAGCTCACGCCACTCGCACCACCGAGTGCCGAACCCTGCGCCGCGCTCCTCAGCCCGGCGACAATCAACTCGCTCAGAAGCTCGTAATCAGCTTTGGCGCGATCGAGCAATCCGGAAGTGATGCGCGGCGACAAATCAGGCCAAGCGCCGAGCGTTTGATCGACAATGCGAGCGAGCTGAAGGCCGCCTTGCGCCCAAAGCTCAAGCGCACGGCCGATGCGCCCGCCAGCCAGCGACGCAAGGCGCACGACGTCGGCCTCGGACAAAGTCGGCAGACCACGCTCTTCACCGAGCGCGGGCAATCGCGCTGCAAGTTCATGTGGCGCAAGAGCATTTAAGTGTAACTTACGGCAGCGCGAGCGAATTGTCGGCAAGAGGCGTCCCGGCGCGTTGGCCAGAAGCAGCAGCACGGCACGCTGAGGCGGCTCTTCAAGAGACTTCAGCAAGGCATTGGCAGCATTACGATTTAGGTCATCAACTGAATCGACGATAGCGACACGCCAGCCGCCCGCGCCGGCCGCAAGACCGAAGAAGGGCTGCAGCTTTCTCACCTCGTCGACCGGAATGACGGACTTCTCCGCTCCTGTCTTCTCATCGCGCGGAAGACGCATCACCAAGAGGTCCTGTGCGGCGCCGGATGCGACTTGGCGGGAGATCGGGTCCTCCGCCGGCACCGCAAGCGAGTTCGCCCGCGCGATTGCCGCCGGATCGTTCCCGTAGCGAAGCACAAAGCGCGCGAAACGGAAGGCAAGGGTTGCCTTGCCCGTGCCCTTGGCGCCGGTAAATAGCCAGGCGTGATGCATCCGCCCGGACCTCAGCGAGGCCAGAAGCTCGGCCTCGGCAGTCTCTTGGCCAATCAGCTCCGTGTTGGCTTCCGGTGGCAGAAGCAAATCCTCCGCTTCCTGATCGGCTTTCTTGCGCGCGGCCATTGGTTTCGTCTGCGTCGAATATCTCGCCAAGAACTATCGGCCGCGGCCCCTGCCCCGGCAAGATCAGGCGCTTGGAAACTTGGGCGAAGCCTTGATTAGCGCGAGGGCCGCGGTGACGACCTCATTAAAGGGCTTTGAAGCGTCAAGATGATGATATTGTGGGCCCTTTCGGCTGTCATAAAGCGCCCGCGCACGTTCCAGGGTTTCCTTGAGCTCGAACTGCGTCTTCTCTCCCCTGCCCTTACCGATCCGCTTGAGCGCCATCTCGACCGGCAGATCGAGCACGATCACGAGATCAGGCGTATCGAGCTCGGGCGCCATTTTCGCAAACAGCTCGTCGGCATCGGCGATGTCCTTTGCCTGGTAAGCGAGCGTTGAATCGACATAGCGGTCGGTGATTACGACCTTGCCTTGCGCCAAGGCCGGGCGAATGAGCGTCTGCAAGTGGTGCACGCGATCGCGATGGAAATGCTCGATCTCGTCTTCACGCTCAAGCCGGCCCTTGATCGCCGCCTCGCGCAGCCGCTTGCCCCAAGGCGACAGATCGGTCGGCTCGCGCGTCAGCACCACACGGCTGGGGCCCAGCCGATCGGCAAGAGCTTTCGCAAGCGTCGATTTGCCCGAGCCGTCGATGCCTTCAATGACGACGAACATCAGCGCATCAAGTGCCGGTCTTCTTCCCTGACTCTTCGTGCTTCTTGCCTTTAAGCGGAGTGGACATCGCATTCGGGCCCATGGCACCGAAGAAGAGATGTTGCAGCCCCGCGCCCATGGCCTGGAACGGGCTCATGCCGCCGACCGAGTCAGCGGTGTAGACCGGATTAACCGTCGGCGCGGTGCCTGGAATGTTGATCGTGAGCTTACCGACCTCGACACCGGCACGGATCGGCGCTTTGAGCGGCGCGTTGTAGTCGACGCTGACTTTCATGTTCTCGCGCGCGTCACGGCTCATCAGCTTAGTCACGGGCGTTTGCACGACCAGTGGCACTTCGCTCTTCTTGCCGCCATAAACTTGAGCCGCCGCGACCACCTGATTGGCTTGCAGGAGCTTGTACGTGTCGAAGTTGCGGAAACCATATTGCAGGAGGCGCATCGATTCACTCTTGCGCTGGGCCTGAGAGGCAAGCCCGTTCACGACGAGAATGAGCCGGCGCCCATCCCGCATTGCGGACGCAACTAGTCCATAGCCCGAAGCCTCAGTGTGACCGGTCTTCAAGCCGTCCGCGCCCTCCATCGAGCCGAGCAGCGGATCGCGATTGTATTGATGGATCTTCTCCCAGGTGAATTCGCGCTCTGAGAAAATCTTATAGTAGTCAGGGTATTCGGTGATGATGTGCTGCGCGAGCACTGCGAGATCGCGCGCGGTGACATATTCCTCGGGGTCGGGCCAGCCATAGGAATTAGCAAAATGGCTGCCGGTGAGACCCAACTCCTTCGCGCGTTTGTTCATCAGTTTAGCGAAGTCCTCATCGCTCCCGGCAAGGCCTTCGGCGACGACGACGCACGCATCATTGCCGGAGTCGACGATAATGCCGCGCAAAAGATCACTCACTTTGATGTTGTCGTTGATGCCGACATACATGAGTGAGCCCGCGCCCTCATCCGTGCCCGACTTCTTCATCGCCCAAGCCTTTTCACTGACCGGGAACGTATCGTCCATCTTCAGCTTGCCGGTCTTCAGATCGTGAAACACGATCTCAAGCGTCATGAGCTTGCTCATCGACGCCGGCGGCATTTGCGCTTCGCCGTCTTTGTCGATGAGGATGTCACCGCTCTGCGCATCCATGAGAATGATGTGATTGGCGGGGGAGTCGATCGTCTCCGCGCGAAGCGGCGCAGCCGCAATCGCAAGTGCGCCGATGAGGGTCAAAATAGACCCGGGGCGAATGAAAGCTTTGAGGCAGCGGGAAGCCATATTGTGTCTCTTATGAATTATGGGCGGAACGGCCTGAACTTGTTTAGGCGAGTCGGCGATCTTATTGCATCACGATTTTGGCGCCGTCATGTCCATGCGCCTTCAATTTTGAGGTGACTCGCGATGCTTCATCGGCGTCAGCGACCGGCCCGAGCCTTACGCGATAGATCGTTTGGCCGTTCGCGGCCAAGGGCGAGATCGACGCTTTGCCGAAGCCCAAGACCTCGTTGTAGAGCTGCATCGCGTTGTGAGCATCGCTGAACGCACCGACCTGCACATAGAGCTGGCCCGACGGCACAGGCGGATCGAGGTCCGCCGAAGCGGCCGGAGGTGCACTTGCCACATCCACAGAGGAAGCTGTTGAGGCGACGGAACCCTCGCTCGCGAAATCGGAGTCGCTCGGCAAATCGCCAGCGGCAACGTGCGCTTGCGCAAGGCCTGAACTCTCAGGCGCCGGCTTCGCCCCTTGCGACGAGATGATCGGCGCGCGTAGCTGCGGCGCATTGCCGGCATCGGCGGGCATTTGGCTCGGTGAGTTGGCAGCTGACGCGGGCGGATCGGGGATCGGAGCCATGCTCGCAATCACCGGCGCATTCGCGCTCGGCCGCGCCGGCGCCGGGCTTGTCGCTGGCGGCTTGGAAGAAGAAGCCATCATCGTATAGGGCTGGCCGTCGGCGCGGCTGAGATATTCGACGCGCACGCGCGCGGTTCCCGCTTCCCTGAAGCCGAGTAGCTCGGCGGCGCGCTGCGAAACGTCGATGATGCGGCCCGGATGGAACGGCCCGCGATCATTGACGCGCAGCACGATGGAACGGCCATTGTCCAAATTGGTGACGCGCACATTGACCGGCAGCGGCAGTGTCGCATGCGCCGCCGTCAACGAGCGCTGATCATAGACCTCGCCATCAGCGGTCAGATGGCCGTGAAACCCAGGCCCATACCAAGATGCGAGGCCTACCTCGTCGTAGTTCGGCTGCTCTTTCGGATAGTACCAAGTGCCCGCCACCTGATAGGGCTGGCCAACTCTATAGGTCCCGGCGTTGCGCGCGGGGTGGTGCGTTGTGGTCGCGCAACCGGCCAACACCGCCATCAACGCAAGATAGAGACACAGCCGCAAGCGCATGAACCGCACCAACCCCGCCCGTTCCTCGGGCCTGTCTAAAGATTAGCCTCTTCCCGTTCCGACTGAACGGCGCAATCGGTTAGCAAGGTCTTAATTTTAAGCAATGCGCCCCGGTTTCCGCCTAGTGGAAACCAACTGCCGAGATCACCGAATAGTGTACTTGCCGGCCATTCCAATTTCCCGCGAGCCGGACGGCGCGATCGATCGCAGCGCCTGGCGCCCATGGGCTGCCATCAAATCGCTGCGTGATCTGCGCCGAGAGCGGCTGCTTGCGGTCCGTTGTTTCGAATGACAGCGTCACCACCGTCATATGCCAGGGTGTCGTGTTGATGAGACGCACCGGAAGCCGTTCGCCGGATGCCTCGGTCACGCCGTCGAGCGCGGCCAGATCATCGGCCGGCACGTCGGTTGCGGCATAAGCCGCGCGCTCCTGCCGAAGATCGGCGGCAAATTGCCGACCATAGTGCCATGCACCCGTCGCAACCGTGCATAACAGCACGACAATTACCGCGCCTATGCCCCATCGCCCCATCGATCCGCCTCGTCACCCACGAGACGGCCAGCATATCAAGATTTTCGGCCGGCTTGAACTATGCGACTTCGGCTTTTCCGCTATCGTGACCGGCCTCGTCATCGGGCTCATAGCCCTCGAGCGGCTCATCGGCACGGTGCCACTCTTCGAGCGCCTCGACGGCCGCAACCAGTGCATAGAGCGCCGCCAGAATATCGTCGGAAGTAGCGGTGGGAGGCTTGGGCTCGGACATGGGGACCCTCGAACAGTGCTCGCGAGGCTAGGATCCAAGCTCCCAAGAAACCGCAAACGCCGCCCCGACTTGCGAACTATTCTCAATCTGCCGGAACAGAACTCGGCCAATTCGGCCCAGCGAGCGGGCCGAAAAAACGCCTTGTCAACCTCGCTCTCCTAGGCTTTCACCATCCGCCCGGCGCGGGAGCCCAGTTGATGAATTCCATACTCGCGAGCTGCAAGCGCTGCGTCATTGTCGATGACAGTGAGCACATGATCGAGATCGTGCGCGCTGTGCTCGAGGCATTCGGGATGCGCGGCATCGTCGGCGAGGCCGACCCCAAGCACGCTTTCGAGGATTATCAGGCGCACGGCGCGGGGCTCCTGATCGTCGACTATCACCTCGGCGGCAGCAACGGCATCCAATTCGTTGCCCGCGTGCGCAACATGGCCGACCCCGAAAAGGCACGCGTGCCGATCGTGATGATGACCTCCTACACCGAGCAATCACGCGTCATTGCCGCGCGCGAGGCGGGCGTTGATGCCTTCGTGCGCAAGCCGATCACCGGCCGGGAACTCTATGAGAAAATCGCGTTCGCTCTTACGCGCATCACGATCGCGCATGCCGTGAGCTAATCCGCCTGCGGACGAATGACCGCAGCAATAGTCTCGAGCAGCGGGCGCACTTGAATTGGTTTCGAGACGTGCGCATCCATACCGGCATCGAGCGCTTCGAGAACTCCCTCGGCCGTGGCATCGGCGCTGAGTGCGATGATCGGGGTGCGGACGCGGCCGTCTTTTCGCTCATGGACGCGGATCTCCCGGGCGGCCCAAATTCCGTCAGCGACCGGCATGCGCACGTCCATGAGAACAAGATCGACCGCATTTTCGCGCCAGCGTTCGAAAGCTTGTTGGCCGTCATCGGCGAAGAAAAGCGTGGCGCCGGTTGCCGAAAGAACCTTCTCGATCACGATTTGGTTCTTGCGATTATCCTCGGCGACAAGAATGCGTAGGGCGTCAACGTGCCCGCGCTCGCGCGGCGGATCGGCTGCCGGAGCCGTAGACTGGGTCGCGCGCAATTCTTGCAAGGGCAACATTACGCGAAACACAGAGCCCTTGCCCGGCTGACTGCACACTGTGATCGAGCCGCGCATGCGCTCCACCAGGCGGCGGCAAATCGAAAGCCCGAGACCGGTGCCCTCATAGCGGCGGCGTATGCCAGGATCGAGTTGCACGAACGGCTCGAACACGCGATCAAGCTGATCGGCCGCGATGCCGATGCCCGTGTCGGCGACCTTGATGATGGTTTGCGCGCCGGCGTCCTCCGAGACACGTTCGGCCGAGACCGTAATCGTGCCGCCGTCGGTGAATTTCACCGCGTTCGAGATGAGGTTGTTGAGCACTTGGCGGATGCGCATCGCATCGCCCTTCAAATGCACCTGCGCGCTCGGCGCGATCTCGACGGTGAGCGATGTACGCTTTGCCTGGGCCGATTCCGAGAACAGCGCGGCGACTTTGCCGATGAGATCAGGCAAATAGAACTCAACCTCGTTGAGCTCGATCTTGCCGGATTCGGCTTTCGACATGTCGAGCAGATCGTTGAGAAGCGCAAGCAGATCCTCGCCCGAGGATTGGATGATCGCGAGCATCTCACGCTGATCGGGATTAAGGCTCGAAGCCTCGAGCGCCGAAGCCATGCCAAGGACGCCGTTCATCGGCGTGCGGATCTCGTGGCTCATGGTCGCGAGGAATTGCGACTTTGCAGCATTGGCCGCGAGCGCCCTCTCCTCTGCATCGCGAGCCGCAAGCTCCGCTTCCTTGACGGACTCAATGTCCTTGAGAAAACCGATTAACCTGCGGGGCTTGCCGTCTTGCTTGCCCATCACTGCGATGTAAGAACGCAGCCATCGATAACTTCCATTCTTTTGTCTGACGCGCACATCGACCGCAGCGCGATCCGTGTCACCGCGCCAAAAGTCTTGGCTCGCGGCGCGAAATCCGGCGACATCATCGGGATGCAAGGACGAAACGAAATCATGCACCCAGGCGCCGTCAACGTGATCGCGCCCGGCAAACTCGGCGAGCCGCTCGGAGCCGTAAAACCGCCGCGTTACGAGGTCCAACTCCCAGACCGCGGCATCGCCGATTGCGAGCGCGGCGCGCAAACGCTCCTGATCTTCCGCGATCTCGATCGCATGACGATGACGGTCCGTGACTTCTTCCGACAAGATGATGATGCCGCCGATTGAGCCATCCGACGTGTGCCATGGCCGGGCGATCCAGCGCACATATTGCTCACGGCCATCAGCCCTCTCGAACCTGTCGATCTGGCTGCTCTCGATGCTTCCGGCAAGGCAGCGCCGATGCACTTCCCTCCACTCGTCGGGGACCTCGGGAAATATGTCGTAGTGCAGTTGTCCGGTCAGGATTTGTCCATCAAGACCGAAATCCTCACACCACCGTTGCGAAGCATAGATGTAGCGCATGTCGGTATCGAACATCGCGACGGCGGCCGGAGCGCTTTCGAGAAACGCCGTGAACAACGCCACTTCGCGATCACGCTGCTCGCGTGCCGAGCGCTCGACCGTGACAATTGCGTGCGTGCCGGCGCAAACGATGCCGCTGAACTC
>JBAQHC010000053.1:0-5378 GCA_049288095.1 Alphaproteobacteria bacterium
GCTCTGTGCTTGCGCTCGCGTCCATGCCGGCGCGAGCGCAAGACTGCGGCGCCACGTCCAAGGCCACATATAAAGAATGCCTGGATCGCGGCGGATCAGGCGCCGCGAATTCAAGCCTTGGTAACGCCGACTTCAGCTACATGGAAACGTGCACCAAGCAATACAAATCCGATCTTGCCAAGTGTGGCGGCAACCAAGACGAACTCTCCCAAGCCTGCCGCGAGGCGAAGATAGGAATCACATGGGTCCTGAAATTGGACGCAGGGGCCCGCCGCACTTATGAGTCGGGCCTTCAATCGGGAATGTCCTCGCTCGATGCGGTGATCTGGGCTCAGCATCACAACCCGCACCAACAACAAATGATCCGCGAATGCGCAGCGTCCAGCCAGATGGTTACTTCTATCGAGGGAGCACGCACCGTCGCACGAGCAACGCCCAACT
The DNA here is from genome assembly GCA_049288095.1 of Alphaproteobacteria bacterium. Lineage (GTDB taxonomy): Bacteria > Pseudomonadota > Alphaproteobacteria > CAWBKL01 > CAWBKL01 > CAWBKL01. The sequence continues at coordinate 442 of JBAQHC010000053.1, forward strand.
CTCCCGGCAATCCGTCCGCCGGGGGCGAGGAGGACTTGAGCAAATATGTGGGCTCCCTGACAGAGCTCAGCTTAGGAAACTCGAAGACGGTTTATGTATATAACAAATCATCCAGCCGCTCGATTTGGGTAGCGATCTGGCTGACGGACTGCACCAATGTCAGTTCTTGCGGAATGAAATATTCGGGCGTGTTTCTTCGTCCGGGTCAGCAGTTTCCGTTCAGCGTCATGCCTTGGCCGGATCTTGACACACCGCCCAGCTTCAGTGTCGAGCCTATACCGAGAGATCATCCCTGAAGCGATTTCCGGCCACTGAAATCTCGGCGCGCTCGGAAGGCAAACACATCTTCCCTCATCCGCGCGTTGGCGCCATTGCTTTCGAGCATACGTCTTACAGCGTCGAAGGCGCGCCCAAGCTGCGCCTCGTCGTGTTCGTGCCCCAGGATCAGGAGAGCGAGGCCAAATTGCGCCGCCTCGAGCGCGAGTTCAAATCGGGTGGCAGCGAGGCGGCGATTGCACCCGCACGGGCGGAGCGGCGGACGCAACCTCGTGCGCGCGTGACGAACTGACATTCCCGCAGCGCGCTTGCGGGTCCCGCTTGTTATCCTCGACGCGAAACGGCCATCGCGCGATTTGCGATGGCCGCTGCCTTAGTCAATCGGGATCGAGCCTATTTGCGGCCCTTGACGATCAGGGCTTTGAAATGGCCGGTTGAATCGGTGCCTTCAAACGTGTCGCCCACTCCGTAGTCTCTGAGCGCAAAGCACAAAGGTTCGCCGCCGACGTATTTGGCGGGCTCTTTGATCGTGAAGCAGCTCTTGCTTCCGCTATCGGCCCATGTGCCGGTGATCGTGTCACCGCCATTGCGTGGTACGATCGCATAAGTGTGATCCGCTTCGACATAGACATCGACGACATGACCATCGTCGTAGGTCGATACGATCGTATTGTCGTAAGCGCCGCTCCACGTATCGGCAAACGCGGGAACATTTGCAGCGAATGCGCCGACTGCTATCGCGGCTACATACATTTTAATTCGCATGACGTCTCCCCTCTGAAGTGCGCACTCAATTGCGCTCGAAGGGTGCACTCATACGTCGTCCCACGAGTGGGACTCAACATCCGCTTACGGATTAGTTGTGAGGCGCGCGGCAGTGGGAAGTGGGCAGAAGAATTGTCACTATTGAAAAATTTGATCTGTGCCCCCTGGTCTTGCGCTCAAGTTTCCTGATGATAGGCCCAAAGAATCGAAGGGGAGGTCATACCACCATGAAATCAGCGAGACGCGCGCGCCTGCTTGGCGCAGTTGGACTGTCCGCGCTTTGCTTCTGCCTGGCTCAGGCAAATGCTGCAGATGTGAATGAACCGGCGGTCGCCAAGCAAACGGTTGCCGTACAGCACAAGGCTGACAAGAAAGAAATTGCGCCGCCCTCCGCGCAATCAAACGCTGCTCCGACATCGGCTGCGCAGGAAGAGATTGTGGTGACGGCGCGCAGGCGCTCTGAGTCGCTTAAGGATGTGCCGGCACAGGTCTCTGCCTTTACCGCACAAACGATCGAGAACAAGGGCGTGGAGATGCCGCGCGATTTCTTGAGTGCGGTACCCAACGTCACGCTCGTTGAGACGCAGAACGCGGGCAATGCCTTCATCGTCGTACGCGGCATCACGCAGGCGCGCAATAGCGAGCCGTCGGTCGCCATCGTTGTTGACGGCGTTCCGGAAACGCAGCCCGCACAATTCAATCAAGAGCTTGTCGACATTCAGCAGATCGAGGTCCTGAAAGGCCCGCAAGGCGCTCTCTATGGCCGCGATGCAATCGGCGGCGCGATCCTTATCACGACCAAGGAGCCGAGCGATCACTGGGAAGGCCGCGTAACTGCTGGTTATGAGAATGGCCCCGGCGGCAAAGGCCAAGGTGTCATCAGCGGCCCGATTACAGACACGCTCAAGATGCGCGCCGCACTGTCGTTTACGGAGACCGATGGTCACATTCCCAATGCCTTCCTTCACAAGGATGCCGATCCTTTGGCTGATTGGAACGGCCGGCTTTCATTCCTCTACAAGCCCAACGATAATTTCAGTGCCGATCTGCGGCTGTCGGGAGATGTGCTGCACACCAAGGCACTTTATTTCGTGGTCCCAAGTTTCGGTCCCACTTTCTCCAATCCGCTGTTCAACGATCCCAACAACACCGCCGATCCAATTCTTGCCAACAACCCCGGCAAAAATGACCGCCAACTATATGGGGCAGCGCTGAAGCTGGCCTACAATACCGATTTAGGCACCTTCACATCGATCACTGGCCTCGACAGCACGCGCGAGATACTCACGGGCGATGCATACGATTTCAAACCGATTAATCAGACGCAAATTGGTTTCGACATCAATCAGGCACAATTCCTAAAGGTCACCACGTGGTCGCAAGAGTTGCGATTCACGTCGCCAACGAGCGGGCGATTCCGCTGGGTTGCAGGTGCACAAGCGTTCGGCACGCAGCGCTTCATCTCGACCGGCAACATGTTCGACACTGGTGCAGAGCAGGTTGTCCCAGTCTATAAGGTCCCATTCCCGCAATTCGGAACGGTGAGTTTTGCCAATCACTCACAGGTTACGTTCCTGGTCGATTCGCAACACCAATTCGCTTGGGCTGGCTATATCGACACGTCCACCGAAATCACAAAACAGCTCGAACTCTCGCTCAACCTGCGTTACGACAACGATCATCGCACCAATACCACTGACACGCCGCAGGAGTTCTTGGATGCAAACGGGATAACCGGCCGCGCAGCAATTCCCGCGCATACCGGAGACAAACGCTCGCATACCTGGGATGATTGGCAGCCGCAGGCGATCTTGCGCTATGCCGTCACGCCCGATCTTAACGTGTATGCGAGCTACAGCCGCGGCTTCCGCAGCGGCGGATTCAACCAGACCGGCGTTGCCACCGCGGCCCTCGCCGCTGGCTTTGCGGGTGTCGGCGACATCTTCGATCAGGAGACCGCGGACACCTATGAAGCGGGCTTCAAGAGCCAGTTCTGGGATCGCCGCGTCAGCTTCAACGGCAGCTACTACTATACGATCGACCGCGGGTCTTATTACTTCGTGTTCCTGGCTTCGAACTCGACCCAGAACCTCGGCAACATCGCGAAATCGCATCTGCAAGGCGTTGATTTCGACGCTACGGCGCAGCTTACCGATGAGCTCTCGGTCAATCTCGGCTACGGATACACTGACAGCAAGATCAAAGCGTTTAGCGATCCAACGGTTATCGGCTCGAAGGATCCGCTTGTGCCGCAAGAGACTGTGAACGCAGGTGTGCAGTATTTGGCGCCGATCACAAACGGTATCAACGGTCTCATCCGCCTGGACTACAATCGGATCGGGAAGATGTATTTCACGATCCCGTTGCCGGCCTTGGGCGCACTCGACGCGATACCGAAAGCGCGTCATCCGATTGATCTGGTCGATCTGCGGGCGGGCCTGCAAGGCGAAAGCTGGTCGCTCATGTTCTGGTCGAAGAACCTCTTCGACAGGAAGTACAATGCCGAATATTCGCCCGGCGGCTTCCTCTTCAAAGCTCAGCCGATCCGCTGGGGCTTTGACCTCACCAAGAAGTTCTGAGCTTAGCATTGTCGTGAAACAAAAAGGGCGGCCGAAAGGCCGCCCTTTGCATTTGCGTTTGATGTTTCGCTCTTAAGCCTGCGCGCGCCAGCCGTGTTGCGCATCGGCATAAGACGTGCGCACGACTTCGACATAAGGCACCGGCGAGACGATCGCGCGGATTTCCTTTTGCGCGTGCTTCTCGACGGTCGGCTTCGTCGTGCCGCCATTCTCCTCGCCCCAGACGAGCACGGCTTCGGTGCCCGGCTTGGCATATTCTTCGTCGAGGATGGCAAGCGTCAGCATCTTGCGCTCGTTCGATGAGTAGCCGATCCAGGTGGAAACACCGGCCGGCTTGCCGTTCACGAGCACCTGATCCATCGGGTGCATCGAGTACACCGCGGACGGGAACTCCATGAACTTGCCGCGCTGGCTGCCCTTGCCGTACTGGCTGGCTTGAACCGCAAGTACGTCGGCGTCATTGAGCGCGAGCGTGACTTTGTGGCGATGCCTGTTGTTCTGCATCTTCTCCAAAGCCTCCTTGCCGATGAAGTCGTGGTCGAACTTCACAAAGTTTCCGTAGGTCAAATCCCACGGCGAGAAGTAATAATCCTCGATATTCTTCGACACGAAGCTGCCGCCGATCGAGCAGGTGGCTTCATAGCCGGTCCCCGGTAGCCACTCGCGATAGGCCTTTAGCTTGTCGCCCGAGAAGACGGCCGGGAGCGGAGAGGGCACCCAGCCGGATTCAAGCGTGTTGGAGGAATAGGCCCGGCCACCGACGAGGCGCATGCCGAAATCCTTGCCGGCTGCAACGAGCGCGGCGTGGATGTGATCGGCTTCTTCCCACGGCCCGAACAATTCCCAACCGGGCTGGCCCGCCATGCCATGACGCAGCGCGCGCACATTCTTGCCCGCGATCTTTAGCATCGTCATGTTGAAGAACTTCAAATCGCCGGGTTTCGAACCAATCGCCTTTTCGATGATCGACATCGCGTTGGGGCCTTGCACTTGATAGCGATAGACCTTGCGCTTGCCGTCGGTGCGGAGTGCTGTGCGCTGGTCGAGCTCGACCTTCGCGTTGTAGCCGCCGGTTGCAGCGTGGAACATGATCCAGTTGAGCACCGGCGCGCGGCCAACGAGGTTGAACTTGTTCTCCGCGAGGTAGAACAGGATGACGTCGCCGATGACATGACCGTACGGCGTGACCGGCACGAACTGCTTGGCCTTGTCGACAGCGAAGCCCTTGAAGCTATTGATGCCGAGATGGTTCAAGAGCTTGAGCGCATCCGGCCCTTCCACGGCGAGGTCGGCCATATGGTAGGACTGGTTGAACAA
>JBAQHC010000054.1:0-12915 GCA_049288095.1 Alphaproteobacteria bacterium
ACAAACCGGCTTTGACCGCGAGACCGGCGAGCCGGTCTACGAAGAAGAGGTGATCTCGCTCGGCCAAATGCCTTTCATCGTCGTGATCATCGACGAGATGGCCGATCTCATGATGGTTGCCGGCAAGGAAATCGAGGGCGCCGTGCAACGCCTTGCGCAAATGGCGCGCGCGGCGGGCATTCATCTCATCATGGCGACTCAGCGCCCATCGGTCGACGTCATCACCGGCACGATCAAAGCCAATTTTCCGACACGCATTTCGTTTCAGGTGACGTCAAAGATCGACAGCCGCACCATTCTGGGTGAGCAGGGCGCCGAGCAACTCTTAGGGCAAGGTGACATGCTCTACATGATGGGCGGCGGGCGCATCAAACGCGTGCATGGGCCTTTCGTTTCGGATCTCGAAGTCGAAAAGGTCGTCAGCTTCCTCACGACACAAGCTACTCCCGAGTATCTCGAGGCAATCACCGCCGAACCTGATGAGGAGAGTGAGGGCTTTGATCTTTGGGAGCAGGAGGGTATGTCGGACGAGCTTTACGATCGCGCGGTCTCGATCGTTGCGCGCGACCGCAAGGCCTCGACCAGCTATATCCAGCGCAAACTACAGATCGGCTATAACCGCGCCGCGAGACTGATGGAGCGTATGGAGGCGGAGGGCGTGGTCTCGACCGCCAATCACGCCGGCAAGCGCGAGATCATGGTCGGAGACCAAAGCGCCTAGTGGTTCGACAAGCTCACCATGAGGGAGCAACCTTCGAGCCTCATCCTGAGCCCGTCGAAGGATGAGCGCACATGCTTTTGCCCAAATCGCGCACTATATTGGACTCATGAGAAACCTTGCTTCGCTTTTTGCCGCCCTAGCGTTCATCTCGGCTTCGTCCGCATATGCGCTCGATGCGCCGAAGATCGCCGCCGCGGAATCTGCTGCCGTGCCTTCGGTCGATGAGGCGGAGCTGACCTTGCTGAGCTCGAAGCTCAACACCCTCACGACGCTTGAAGCCAAATTCACCGAGATTGATCCGCAAGGCACCGCAACCGGCCGGTTTTATCTCTCGCGGCCGGGCGGCGTGCGCTTCGAATATGACCCGCCGCGCAAAGTCTTGGTGATCGCGAATGACCGGGTCGTTTCGGTCCAGGACCGCAAAACTGGCAATCCTTACCGCGTCGGCGTCAGCGAAACGCCGCTTAAGCTCCTGCTCAAGCAAGATATCGATCTCAAGCGCGATGCCGATATCAGGGACATCCATCACGAAGATGGCATGCTCTATATGACGGCTGCACAAACCAAGGGCTATGGCCAAGGTCAAGTCACATTCGTTTTCTCGGAGCCAAATCTGCAATTGCAGCGCTGGATCGCGACGGACCCGACGGGCGCGCAGACCATGGTTACGCTCAACACCGTGCAGCAAGGTGTCGTGCTCGATAAGTCGCTGTTCGTGCTCCCGGAGATCGACACGAACACTGGCGTCGGCCCAATCCGTTAGACCATGGCAACGGACCGGCCGATTGTCGGCATTCCGTGCGATCGCAAAATGCTGGGCGATCTGGCCTATCACGTGGTCGGCGAGAAATATATCGATGCGGTGAGAGACGTCGCGGGCGCTCTGCCCTTGCTGATTCCCGTTACGCGAGAGCCGCTTAACGTCGAAGAGTTATTCGGCGTTATTGACGGGTTGTTTCTTCCCGGCTCCGGGTCGAATGTTTCACCGAAGCACTATTCAGGACCGGCGAGTGGTGCGCTCCTTGACGAGGCGCGCGACGACACCGCGCTGCCCTTGATCAAGATGGTTATCGACCAGGGTAAGCCCCTTTTCGCGGTATGCCGTGGCCTGCAGGAACTAAATGTCGCGCTGGGCGGCACGCTCGATCAAAAGATCGAGAGTTTGCCCGGCCGGTTCGACCACAGCGAAAAAAACGGCGCGCCGGAGGAAGTGCGCTATGGGCCGGCCCACGCGGTTGAGGTGACGCCGGGAGGCGTCCTCGAGCGGATCACTGGCGCTCGGCGTTTCGAGGTCAATTCCCTGCATTCTCAAGCCATTGCGGGTTTGGCGTCCGGCCTTGCCGTCGAGGCAAAGGCAAGCGACGGCACGATCGAGGCGGTTTCTCGACCCGGCTCACGCGGATTTCTCCTTGCCGTTCAGTGGCACCCCGAGTGGCGAGCCGCCGAGAACCCGATTTCGGTCAAGCTTCTCGAGGCGTTTGGCAGCGCGTTGCGCGCCACCCGCGCAAAGGCCCACCCGGTCTGACGGGCCCCATTTTCCTGCGCTGCGCGGCGGGAAGGCCACAGGCGCCGAGAATCAGGGCTACTCCCCTGGCAAACTGGCCCCGCGCTTGGTTTTTGGTGGGGTAAGTCTTAACATCTTGGGTCTGTGCCAGGGGGATATTGGGCAATGACCGTAGTCACTCAGCACTTGGGCGAGCTGATGGGGCGGGGCGACAGCGAGGTCGCGGGTGGCCAGCAGGCCGCTCAGTCGGCCGACGCTGCAGGCGCCGCTAGCCAGAGCGTTAATGTTTCCGCCGCGGGTGCAACGCAAAGCGCAGACGCTGCAGGCCAGGTTGCGCACACGATGCCCGCGCATGCGCTCGATGCCTATGCTTTCCCGTTTCAATCGCACGAGGTGTTTGGCTTGTTGCCGCATTCAATCGGCGACAAGGCCGAAAGTCTTTGGACGATTGCGCATCAGCTTGCGACCACCACGAGCGCCTTGTCGCTCGCGGTCGGCGGCGTGCTCTTAGGCGCGGTTGCGGTGGCCACGTTTTCGACTGCGCGTGTTTGGCGTCGCGGCGAGGAATTTGCGGTTGCGAGCTTCGGCGACCGGCTGACCAAGGTCGGCACGCGTTATGCCGTGCGCCAGGATGCGCCGATTTCAGCATTCGCCGACAAGCATGGCGTTGTGCGCAAGCCGAAAAAGGCGAATGCCGATGCGCCTGTTACTCAGCCTACGGAGGAATCGGTCGGCGAGGCCGAGCTGCAGGTTGATAAGGCGCCGGCGCCGCAACCTCCCGAGCCCTCGCGTGACACATGGCGCTCGCGCCGTGCGTCGCAAGGCCAAAAGAACGAGGTCAAGCAACCGGCGCCTGCGCCTCAGCCGAAAGAAGTGCGAGAAGTTCACATCGAGCCGATCGTTGCTCTGCCCGAGCCCGAGCCTATTGCTGTCAAGAGGCCGGCGCCAAAGCCCGCAGCTGCTCCGGCGCCGGCCAAGAAGACCAAGGAAGTCGAGCGCGAAGCTGCGCCGCCCCTGGTCGCAACTGACGAGGCCAAGCGGCCGAAGACTGTGCGGCGCCAATTGTTCCGCCGCTCGAACACGACCGTGAACTACGCTGGCGCGTTCCACGGCTCCTATGGCTCGTTCCAGCAGACCGATCGGTTGTTTGCACGCGATTATCTCAAGCAGACCAACGATGCGTTCGAGGCTGCGTATCTCAAGGGCAAAGGCCCCAATCTCGCGGTGCTCAAGGTCGGCGACAATCACCGCGCCGAACGCTTGTTCATGATGGCGACGCGCGCCTCCTTTGAGGATTCGCAAACCGCGCTCGCGGCGCTGTGGCAAGCGGTCGACGAGGATCGCACGGATGCCGTTGCGTGGCTGCGGCTCGCACATTTCTATCTGGAGCTTGGCGAGTTCGATCACGCACGGCACATCTTGGAACCGCTGAAGGCGCAGGCCGATCATTTGGGGCTTCATATCATCGTCGCCGCGGCCGCCAACAGCCTTGGCAAGATTGCGGCACAGCGCGGCGATCTTGAGGGAGCGCGCAAACTGTTTTCCGCTTCGATCGACAACGCCCAGAAGACCGACAATCCGTTCATGCAAGCCGTGGCTCATGCCAATGCCGGGTTGCTTGAAGCCTCGCGCAAGCGCTTCGAGCCGGCGCGTTCATTGCTGCAACGAGGCGTGAAGGGCTTTGAGTCGAGTGAGGAGCGAGTTTCCGCGGCGCGCACCAAGCTCGCGCTCGGCATCGTTCACACCAATACCGGCGATGACGAAGCAGCGGAAAAAGTCTGGAATGAAGCCGCAGAAACGCTGCGCAATTCCGGCTTCGAAGACGAGGCGGCGCAAGCTCAGCGCTGGCTCGCGGGCGAAGGCACGCCGAACGCAATCATTCTTTGATCCGTAGGCGGATCAACCTGCAATGTCATCGAGCCATTTGAGGGCGTCACCGGCTATTATTTGCCAGCCGGGCTCAGCGACAAGCCAGTGGCCCATCTCTGGATAGAGGCGATAGGTCGCGCGACCCCGATAGCGCGCCGCGATGCGCCTTACCGTATCCGGCGGGTTGAGCGTGTCGAGCTCGCCGGCCGCGCAGAAGATGGGGCACGTCACCTTGTCGGCCGCAACATCGGTTGCGCGCGAAAGATCAAGCCACCACTGAAATATCTCGAACATCGCGCGCCCCGATTCGGGCACCATTTGCTCAAAAGTTTTACGCCGCTCCTCGGGCGGCACGCGATTGAGCGTCAAATCGGAGGCGACCTCGAAGGTTGGGATCAGGGCCTGTTCCCAGTAGTGGCCATTGATATAGAGCCCAAAGCCCGAAGCGAGTTCGTTCCAATGGCCCGGTAACACACCCCACGGTGCTGAAGGCGCAAGCAGCACAAGGGCCTTGGCACGGCCTTGTGCCGCGAGCATTTGCGCAATCAGACCGCCCATCGAGTGACCGACAATGATTGGCGGCTCGCCGAGCTTGTCGATGAACTTAGCAATATCGTCGACATAGGTCTTGATGCTGGTCGTGCCGAGCGAGCTGACGGCGCCCGGTTCGAGCGGCGGCGTGTGGTGCCGCAGGTCTGGCGCATGGGCTTGATAGTCGGCCTTTTCGAACGCGCCGACGATGTTTGCGAGCGATTGCGCCCTGCAAAATGCACCATGAATGAAGAGGGCAGTCGGCCTCTCGGGCGTGCGGTCGCTCAAGCGTGTTGTCACCGGGTCAGCGGCACGGCAAGAACGGCAAATTCCTTGACCACGGCCTCATAGACACCACGCTTGAATGGGATGATGAGATCGACAACCTCCGAAAGCCTCACCCATTTCCAATCGTCGAATTCGGGCGGCTGGTGCGCGACCAAGTTGACGTCGGAATCGGTCCCTTGAAAGCGCAATGCAAACCATTTCTGCTTCTGACCACGAAACCGGCCACGCAAAGCCCGTCCGACCATTGGGCGCGGCAGCTCATAAGTCAGCCAATCCCTGGCCTCGCCGATGATCTCGGCTTTGTTGGTCCCAACCTCTTCTGCGAGCTCGCGAAGCGCGGCCTGACGCGGGCTTTCGCCATGGTCAATGCCGCCTTGCGGCATTTGCCAGTGGACACGCTCATCCGAGGTAATCCGGTGGCCGACGAAAACCAGCCCATCGGCGTTGATCAGCGTGATCCCTACGCAAGGGCGATAGGGCAGGTTTTCAGGATCGCTCGGAGGCGCGGGATTCATTGCTGCTCTTCTTGTTCTCGGACTTCGTCGCCGCGGTGTCCGGCGGCGGCTCCGGAGGCAGGATTTGATCAGAAACAGGCTCAAGAACAAGCCCCTTCGCCTTGAGCGTGTCGGTCCAGCGGATCAGGCGGTCTACCGCCACAGGATAGAAATCCAGGGCGCCGATGGCGCGGCCCTGCTCGATCGCCAGGCGTTCGAACTCAATGAGCGAAAGTGCCATTCCGTCCGCACTCGGACGATCATCGAGGCGCCGATCGACGACGCCGGAAAGCGTGCCGATTTGGCGGGTAACGCGCGGTGTCTTGCTGATGGGCGCGCGGCCGTCGTCAAGAATGATCAGCCCACGGTCATCGGCTTCCTTGGCGATCGGCGTGAGCGCGGCTTCGGAGGTCGCAAAGCGCGCGCGGCCCGTGAGCAATAGGCCGATATAGCCCACGGCTTCGCCCATCGCGCGATGCAGGCGGTCGACATTGCTCGATTGCGGCTGATCGACAAGCAGCACAAGCGGGCCAGGATCGCTTTGCGGATAATCGAACGGCTCAAGCGGTACTTCGATGAAGAACTCGTGGCCGTTTTCGCGCGCCATTTGCGCTAGCGCGCCGAGCGCGCGCGAATAAGGGCTAAAGGCGAGTGTGACCTCTGGAGGCAGCTGCGTGATGGCGGCGCGTGTCGCTTCGACATCGAGGCCAAGCCCACTCACAACGACCGAAACAATCGGTCCCTGCTGTGCTGTAGCGGGCCGCGCAAAGTGTCTTGCTGGTGTCTCGCCTTCAAGCGAAATCTTGGGAAGAGGGCCGTAGGGTCCGGGCTCGAGAAACGGCGTGAAGGAAGGATCAATCTTCAGCTCGGACTCGTGCGCGCCGGCGATGCCTTGCGCGGCACCGGGGCGGATGTGTCCGCGCGCATCGGCGAAGTTGACGACAATGCTCGGAGCCGCGCGCTCCGGATCGCCAACTACGAGGCCGAAAGTGATTGCAGCGGCAGCGGCGGCGGTAGCGAGTGTCACTCCATCCGCGGCGATCCTCCGTATACGGACTGGCCAAGGCGGCAGTGGGGCGGGTGACTCGGCGGCGGCTTCCCCCGCTGGCTTGCGGCCAAAAGGCAATCGCGCCAGCAGGGCTGGCGCGAAACTTAGAAGCTGTGAAAGCCGGAGCATGGCCCCGACTTTCGTCGCGAGTGGTTAATGGGCGGTAATTCCCGCGCCGCCCTGACTGCCGGGTGCGCTGGCGCTTGCCTGGGCCGAGGCCTGGGCGGCACGCTTCTGGGCTGCCTGGGCCGCCGGGCCCTCATGCAGGAATTTGAGCGCAGCATCGAGCTGAACATCAGGAACACCCTTGTCCATCCCGGTAATCGGATCCTTCTCGGTCGGCTTTGCCGGCGGAAGCGGGATTGGAATCGGGGTGTTGAGCGCTTGCGGCGCGTTGGCCTTGGGGGTCGGCCCCTTGGCGCCGGTGGGGTTGGCGAGGTGATTCGGCAGCTTGGATTCGCCGTTGCCGGTTTCCTCTTCGCCTCGAACGCCGGGCTGCTCAACGACAATGTCGGGGTCGATGCCGGTCGCCTGGATCGAGCGGCCCGACGGAGTGTAGTAGCGGGCCGTGGTCAGGCGCATCGCGCCGTCCGCGCCGCCCGAGAGCGGAATGATCGTCTGCACCGAGCCTTTGCCGAAAGAGCGCGTGCCCATGACGGTTGCGCGCTGATGATCCTGCAGTGCACCGGCGACGATCTCGGAGGCCGAGGCAGAGCCGCCATTGGTCAGAACGACAATCTGCTTGCCGGCGATCAGATCGCCCGAGCGCGCATTGTAGCGTTGAATGTCGTCCGCGCGGCGGCCGCGGGTCGAGACGACCTCACCGTGATCGAGGAATGCGTCGCACACCGAAATCGCCTGGTCGAGCAGGCCGCCCGGATTGTTGCGCAAGTCGAGCACATAGCCGGAGATTTTCTTGGCGCCGCCCGCCTGCTGGTTGATCGAGGCGATCGCCTTTTCGAGGCCGGTGTCGGTTTGCTCGTTGAAGGTGGTGATGCGGATAGAGCCGACATCGCCCTTGAGCATGCTCTTGACCGATTTGATCCGCACGATGTCGCGCTTCATCGTAACGTCGAAGGGCTGTGTGTCCTTGCGGAGAATTGTCACCGTGATCGGGCTGTTGACCGGGCCGCGCATCAGATCGACCGCTTGATTAAGTGTCATGCCCTGGATCGGCTGGCCGTTGATTTGGCTGATGAGATCACCGGGCTTGATCCCGGCGCGCTGCGCAGGCGTGTCATCGAACGGGGAGACGACCTTCACAAGCCCATCTTCCATCGTCACCTCGATGCCGAGCCCGCCGAACTCGCCGCGGGTCTGCACCTGCATCTCCTTGTAGGTCTCCGCATCCATGTAGCTTGAATGCGGGTCGAGCGAGGTGAGCATTCCGTTGATGGCGGAGTCGATCAGCTTCGAATCATCGACCGGTTCGACATAATCCGAGCGCACGCGCTCAAAGACGTCGCCGAAGAGATTGAGCTCGCGATAAGTGTCCGCGCCGACCGCCTGGGCCGACGGCGCAAACGCCTGAAGGCCGAAAACGGCGGTTGCCGTCAGCGCCACGCCAGCCGCCATGCCTATTGCAACACCACGCATCAAAATCAGCCTTCCTTGGTTACGCCTGCCATCCAGGGCAGAGGATCGAACGGTTCACGCGCGCGCCGAAATTCGAGATAGAGTTCCTTGGGGCCGGCCTCGCCTTCGTCTGCCATGCGGCCAATCGGTTCGCCGGCAAGCAGCCACTGACCGACATCCGCATCCACATGAGCTAGCCCTGCAAGAATAATAAGGTAATTGCCGTCAGCTTCAACGATCAACACGTTGCCATAGGTCTTCAAAGGTCCGGCATATTTCACCCGGCCGTCGAAGGGCGCGATGACCTGGGCCCCCGGACGGGTCCCGATCTTGATTCCCTTGGTCAAGCCGCCGCTATCATTAGGCACGCCGAACTTTTCCACCACCTTACCGACGGCCGGCATTCGGACACTGCCTCTCGCATCCGCGAAGGTCATGGGCGCCGAGCCGGCGCTCGCCCACATTTCATCATGGGGCCCACCGTTTGTGGCGTTAGAGTTTGTTAACTCTGGGTCCTCGCTCATTGCCCCGGAATTCGGGTTTTGACTCGCATTTTTCAGGCCTTCGACAAACGCCGTTAAGGAATGCGACTTCTGGGCTAGCTCAGCCGCTCGGGCCGCCTCCGCGCTATTGGGGAGACCAAGAGCCAGCCGGTGTTGGTCGCGGTCGGCAAGGACGCCGGCGAGCGCAGCCTGATTGACCTTGAGGTCCTGAGTTGCGGCGACGAGCGTCTTATGCTCTTGCGCAGCACGGTCGCGCACAAGCTGGAGATCCTTGAGCTCCCTGGCGAGCGCGTTGGCCTGGGCCGTTAAGCGCGGAACGATGTCGCTGAGGAGAATGGCGCTGCGCACAGCGTCTGTTGCATCTTCCGGGCGCATTGCGAGCGCCGGCGGCTTCTGCTTTTCCATCAGCTCGAGCGCGGCGAGCGTATCGGTCAGCTGTGACCGGCCGAGCTTGAGCTTCGCAAGGATCTGCGCTTCACGCTGATTGAGCACGTCGAGATTGTCTTCGGAGAGGCTGACCGTAAGCTCTTTGCTCTGAACTTGTGTCGCGAGCCCAATCGCCTTGCTCTTGAGCTTTGCTGCTTCAAATTCGAGTCGATGATGTTCGCGGTCGCGCGCGTCACGCGCTGCCTTTTGTTGCGCAATGTCCGCTTTCAGTCTCGCAATGTCTTCAGCGGCGGTCGAGGGAGCGTTGCTTTGAAGCTCGTCGGGGTCAGGTGCGGGCGCCGGGCGCTCCATCGGGAGCGGCGTGTCTTCGGCAAGAACCGGGGCCGCGATGAGCGGGAATGCAACGACAAAAGCGGCGAGTGCGGCGCGCAATTCCTTACGCGGGCTGGCGCTCGGCATGGGCCGGGCCTTTCGACGAGGAAGATGCGGACAAAAGCGAATGGCCCGTCATCTCGGGCGGCTGCGGCTGCCCCATGAGCGCGAGCACCGTCGGCGCAATGTCGGCGAGCCTGCCGTTGTTGAGCTGGACTGGGCTGCCGAGCGCCTGGGAATTGACGAGAAAAATCGGTACATCGAAGGTCGTGTGCGCGGTGTGCGGCGCGCCCGTCTCAGGGTCGCGCATCATCTCGATGTTGCCGTGATCCGCCGTCACCACCATGACACCGTCAACCGACTTAAGCGCTGCCTCGACCTCGCCGAGCGAGTGATCGATGGTTTCGATTGCCTTGAGCGCCGCGGGCATTATTCCCGTGTGGCCGACCATATCGGGATTCGCGAAGTTGACCACAATCAAATCGAAGCGCTTCGACTTGATGGCTTCACAAAGCTGTTTAGTGACTTCGTTCGCCGACATTTCCGGCTGCAGATCGTAGGTTGCGACTTTCGGCGATGGAATGAGAATGCGTTGCTCGCCAGGAAATTCTGTCTCGCGCCCGCCGTTCAAGAAGAAGGTGACGTGCGCGTATTTTTCCGTCTCGGCAAGCCGCAGCTGCTTTAAGCCCTTTGCTGCAACCCATTCGCCGAGCGTGTCTTTCAGCGAGTCCGGCGGGAATAGGGTTTGCAGTTGCTTGGCAAGCTCTTCGGAATATTCCGTCAGTCCCGCTTTCGCAGCGAATTTGATTGCGCGCGGGTGCGCAAATTCCTTGAAGTCCGGCATAACGAGTGCGGTGAGGATCTCGCGCACGCGGTCGGCGCGGAAATTGGCGCAAAGGATGCCGTCGCCGTCCTTCATGCCGGCATATCCAGCGATCACGCGCGGCAAAACGAATTCGTCGGTCTTGTTCTCGGCGTATGAAGTATCAATGGCGGCCTTGGCATTCGGCGCGGCAATGCCGTTCCCCTCGGCTATGGCGCGATAGGCTTTCTCCACGCGGTCCCAGCGCTTGTCGCGGTCCATTGCGTAATAGCGGCCGGAAATCGTGGCAAAGCGCACATTCTTCGTGCCCCGCAAATCGCTTTCGAGCTTGGCGATGTATTCGAGCGCGCTTTGCGGCGGCGTATCGCGGCCATCTAGGAAGCCGTGGACTGCAACCGGAATGCCTGCTTCATCGAGCGCGCGCGCAAGGGCTGCAATGTGGTTCTGGTGCGAGTGCACACCGCCCGGCGAAACAAGGCCCAGCAGATGGCAAGTTCCGCCGGAAGCCTTGAGCTTCGCGATCAGCTCTTTGAGCGCAGGAATCGATTTGAAGGAGCCATCAGCAATTGCGGCATCGATGCGCGGCAAATCCTGCATCACTACGCGGCCGGCGCCGATATTCATGTGGCCGACTTCGGAGTTGCCCATCTGGCCCGCCGGCAATCCGACGGCAAGGCCTGAGGTCGCAATCAACGCATGCGGAGCGTTGCTCATCATGCGGTGCAGGACCGGCGCTTTGGCGAGCGCGATTGCATTGTCGCGCGTTTCGTCCCGGTGTCCGAAGCCGTCCAAAACGCACAGCACAACCGGGCGAACGGCGGGGCTCTTACGCGCGTCGGTCATTGGCCCTTGGGCGCATCATGCGCGCTTACCCAAGGGGCAAGCGCTTCAAGCTCGTCATCGCTCACTTGGTCCGTTGAGATCGGCGGCATCTGCAGCCCGCCATTCCTGACCATCGCTTTCACGCGGTCGGCGGGAATGTGCTGGCCGAGGATCACGGGAGCCGCGCCGGTGTCGTGGCACGCATGGCAGGTGGCGTCCCAAACTTGTTGGGGCGTGCGCGTGCCGCTCGCCGAATAACTCAAGATCGGCAGCAGCGTAAAGCCAGCGGTTGCAACCAATCCCAAAACCAGAATGCGTCTTTCACCCATGTCGTTTCCCTTTGCCCCAACGCTGCACAACTTTAAGCCGCATCACTCCCGGTGATAAGGGTGGCCGGCCGAGAGGCTGGCGGCGCGGTAAAGCTGCTCCGCAATCATGGCGCGGGCGAGGCGATGCGGCCAAGTGAGTTTGCCAAGAGACAGCACCAAATCGGCGGATTTGCGTGCCCCATCACTCAGGCCATCTGCTCCACCGATTATAAAGGCGGCTTCGGGTACGCCCGCGTCGCGCCATGCGGTCAGGAGCTCGGCGAAGCCCTTCGTGGTAAGCGACTTGCCGGTTTCATCGAGAGCGATTCGGCGCGAGGCCTTTGGCAGCGCCTCCATTGCGTCGGCGAGGGCGCGCGCAATGTGCTTTGTGTCCTTGCGCTCATCGATCTCGATGATCGAAAGCGGCCCAAGCCCCGCTAAAGCATTTTCGAGGCGCGTGCGATAGGTCTCGACAAGCTCGCGCTCAGGTCCCGACTTCAGCCGGCCGACCGCAATGATCTTCAGGCGCAAGGCTCAGTTAGCGCGGGCGTGCGGCGCCTCTTCGAGCCACAGCCGTTCGAGCCGGTAGAATTGGCGCACTTCAGGCCGGAAAATGTGGACGATCACATCGCCCGCATCGACCAAGACCCAATCGCAGGTCGGCATGCCTTCGACTTGCACATCTTGACCGCCAAGCTCCTTGAGCCGCTTGATCACGTGATCGGCGATCGCACCGACATGGCGGCTTGAGCGGCCGCTTGCGATGATCATGTAGTCAGCGAGGGAGGATTTGCCCGAGAGGTCGATGGTGACGAGGTCTTCTGCCTTGTTGTCGTCGAGGCAATCTTTAATTGCCTCTAGGAGAGGACCGGTCTGGAGTGCGGCGGAATTTTGCGTCGCCGCGCGCGAGGGGTGAAGAGTCAGGTTCCTTCAACTCCGTTGGCCATTCGGCGAAACCATTCCGCCGTCAGGACTTGGGCTCGCCGCCAGCCATAGGCCGGCGAGTCAAAGCTTAATATAGCACAGAGAGGCGACAATCCCACGACTCCTGGCGGCAATTTAGCGGTGATTTGGCGGCCAGTCCCCCCGGGCCCTGATGGCCGAGGCCGATTCGTCCCGGTGGGTGGTCGAGATAAAGACCCATGCCGGGGGGTGCCGGTTGGCGAGGGTGGCAGCCGCACGTGAGGGCAGGCGGGCCCGGGCATAGCGGTGGGCGGCCTTGGCGGCGAGCGCCGAGCGGTCATAGCCGGGCCGGGCGAGTACGGCGATCGGGATTATCGCGAAGAGCCGCGTCCAATTCTTCCAGCGCGGAAGCTGAGCAAGATTGTCGGCGCCGATTAGAAGGACGAAGCGCGTTCTGGGGTGGCGCCGCTTGAGATGGGTGACGGCGTCGAGGGTGTAAGTCAGTCCCTCGCGCGCCTCGAAATTGGAGATTGTGATTTTGGGATGGGCGGCGATCTTGCGGGCTTGCTCCAGCCGTTCGGAATAATCCGCGAGATCGGCGCGCGGTTTAAGCGGGTTTTGCGGCGAGACCAGCCACACCACGCGGTCGAGCTTCAAGGCCTCAAGCGCAGCGAGCGAAATCGCGAGATGGCCCTCATGCGCGGGATTGAACGAGCCGCCAAGGAGTCCGATCCGCAAGCCGGGATGAAACGCGCTCACAAATACGC
>JBAQHC010000055.1:0-2855 GCA_049288095.1 Alphaproteobacteria bacterium
TCATTGCGGTGCCGGTGAGCCCGGCGCCTGCGCCGCAAACTCGACCAGCGAGAATTCCGTCCCTGCCGTGCCCCTGATTTCCAATTCACACCGGCCCCAGGCGGCAGGCAGCGTCCACTCAACATCCGGCTGATAGGGAAGCGTGGCGATGCGCCGCTCGCAGACCACGCCCAATGCAGTGATGCTGCCCTTCACGTTGATGAGCGTGAAGGTGCGCCTCGCTGGACGGTATGACCAGCTGTCCTCGTCGATTTTGGCAGGCACCGAGAACGGCGCGGGTGAAGCAAATGCAGCTTTGATAGCATTCGCTTGCTTGGTGAACGGATCGTCCGGCGGAAGCTTGGCGAGCGCGGCGAGCCGATCATAGGTTTCGAGCGCATCGACATATTGGCCGAGCTTGTTGTCGATGAAAAATCGGTCGCGCAGGGCGATCTGCTGCGGCTTGTCGGGCAGGAGTCCGTTCTTGGGCAGTTGAACGCGCGTGGAAATTCTTGTCCCGAGTTCCGGCGCCTGCTCTTCGCGCTCGTTAAAACTGATTGGCGGCGTTGCGCGATAAACGGCCCGAAGCGCCGCTTGATCATTGCCAAGGCCCAGTTCGGCCTCGTAGAGCGCCATCTCGGCGAAGGCATATTCGTAAAGCAGGCGGACCTGGTGCTGGGCGATCATGTCCGTGATCTTGCTTTTGGCGCCCGAAAAATCTTTTTGGCCCAGCAGCGTTTTGACCGTTGAATACGCCTGGGTGAAAATTGGGTAGGCGCCGCCCGGTATGTCATTGTAGAGGAATATTTCGCTGAACTCTGAATCGTCCCAATCGATCGGATTGCCGTTTTCGGTCGCGGGCTTAAATCGCCATTGAGCGACGGAATCCAACATCGCGACCTCGAACGGATGCGAATAGAACCCGTCGACAATCTTGGCGTTTGCTGTGGTGCCATCGGCTTTCACGGTGAAGCGCACCGTCAGCCAGGCCTCGTCGCCTTGGATTTCCGCTGCCTGCGGATAGATCGGCGTCACCCGATGAATGATCTGGGGCGGTTCGACCCCTGAATATTGCGCCAAAGCTGGCTCGGTCGCGGCACTCGCCGATAAGGCAAGTATCAGCAAAGCCCAAGTAAAACGGCCCACAATTGTTCCCCCTAGTTCCCCGGGCACATAATCGGCTATCGCCCGACAGGGATCAAGATTGCATTGGCGCGAGCGAGTCCTTGGCGGAGGCGAGCAGGCTCCGGAGTCTTTCGACTTTAGTGGTGGGAAAAGCCGTTGCCGGTGAAAAAATAGCGGCCGAGCCCGACGGTGAAAACGAGATCGCCATAAAGCGCGTGCTCGAACCATGCGCCCCAAAAAGAGCGTGAGCCGGCATAGCGCCAAGCGACGACGAACCCGAAGAGGCCGCTCAGCACCACCGAAATCCAGCTGCCGAACATGATGTGCGCAAAGCCGAACAGCGCGCCGTTGATCGCGGCCGCAAGCACGCGCCGATTGCCGAACAACACGCCGAAGCGATGAAAGAGCAGCGTGCGATAGATCAGCTCTTGCGGAAATGCCGAGAGGAGCGGGTAGAACACCATGATGATCGCCCAAAACACCGGCGAGCGGCGCGGCAGGCCGAGAAATTGCGCCGGCTGAAACGCCGCCATGAAGGCGAAGAGCGCGGCGGCGACGATGACGAACAGGCCGAGGATTGAGAGCAAGAGCCGA
This sequence comes from Alphaproteobacteria bacterium, assembly GCA_049288095.1. Lineage (GTDB taxonomy): Bacteria > Pseudomonadota > Alphaproteobacteria > CAWBKL01 > CAWBKL01 > CAWBKL01. The sequence continues at coordinate 1,699 of JBAQHC010000055.1, forward strand.
GCGGGCGGCAGGCGGCCAAGCTCGCGCTTCACGCGGAATGTAGGGTCGATCAAGAGGAAGGCGAGGATCGCGAGCAGCACCGGCTGCAACAGCAACAGCACCGAGACATGATGCACGCGCACGAGATAAGCGATCGCGAGCGGCAGGCCGACATAGAGCAGCACAAGCTCGATCGCGCGCCGCGCGCGGCCCGCTTGCGTCAGCGAGACATTCGTGAGGCTTCCGTCAGCTGTCAGATGCGGGGCGGGCTGTGCGCTGGTTTGATCCATGGGTGCAAGCTTTAAGGCGCGCCTCGGGCGTCATCAATCGCGTGCCCGGCACATCTGGCTCGCTGCTGTCTCTCTGCGCTGGCCTGTTCTCCGGCCTGCGGGACCCATTCATTCGCCTTCCGGCGCCCGCGCGCAGCATTGGTGGTTTGACTGTCGAGAACGCCTCCGTTGAAAACAAAACGGGCCCCGCAACGTTTGTTGCAGAGCCCGTAGCCCGTCTCCGGGCGCAATTCCTCAGATAGGCTTTTAGGTGGGCATGAGCGTCACGCTCGTCAAGGGGCGTGCTGTTCAACCACGCGAACTCGCCATTAGAAATTTCCGGTCATTCTCGTCGCACTGAGTACGTCAAAGGAGAGCGCCATGCGCTTCATTTCGATCCTGAGCCTATTCATATGCGTTGCGTGTGCAACCCACGGATATCAAGGCTCCGGTGCCGGGCCAGCCTATAGCCATTGTGTCTTTGACGTGACGTACGACGCCAACATGGCACAGCAAAAGGAACGCATGAAAAGCCAATCCGTCGGCGCGATGGTGGCAGGGGGACTAATCGGCGGGGCAGCAGGCGGCGCGCTCGTTGGTGCAGGGATGGGCGTAGCTGACGCACCAAGTCCGCAATCGATCGAGGCTGCAGTCGATGCCTGCATGACCGCCAAGGGGTTCACCAAAAAGTAAGGGCTACCGAACCAGCCTAAATGTTTGGGGACTTCCGAGCATCTCCAAACGGCTAAAGGCGCGGGCATACTGCTGGTTCGAGGCGTCGGGATTCTCTGCAAACACCATCTCGACCTCGTCTAAGGCAACATTGAAAACCTGCGCCTCGCGCCACTCTCCGCGATGGCGGATCTTCCATATTTGACCGTGCCTTACGTCCGATATCATTGCTCTCTA
>JBAQHC010000056.1:0-5054 GCA_049288095.1 Alphaproteobacteria bacterium
GTGTGATGGGGGCCAAAGTCGCGGCGGGCGGGATGGCACTGTCATCACCGGAGCCGATCGCGATCGCCGTCTGCACGGTCGACATTCCTTGTTGCTCGGCCGCAATGTTACCCTCCGAGGCACCGGCAATCGCGGTTGCTGCGCCCAGCGCGCCGACCGTGCCGAGGAGCATGTTCCCAAACGCGTCACCGGAGTCGTCGCCGCCGAGCGAGGCGCATGCAGACAGCGTGACGCACAGAACCAGAGAGGCGCATCCAAACGTGCGCATTGTCGTCTGCAATAGATTAGAGTTGTCACCAATATTAGATCGCCGCAACATTTGCCTCATGATTGACCCTCTCGAATTGTCACCGCGCTAAGAAACCGCGACGAAAAGCAGAGACTTGCTAAGCATCCGGCTCTCGCTGAAAAAACCTAGCAATACTGATTTAAAGAACTTCAAATATTTGACAAAGTGTGCTGTCCAATCTCAAAATCATTTAGTAATGATGACCTCTATCTATGATTTACCTAGTTTATGACAAGCATCAGCCGCAGTTCGGCGTCTACCTTTCGATCTGCTAACCATGCGTTTCGGACGCGTTCGGGAATGTCGCACCGCGGCGGCACCCGCCTACGGGTCGAACTCCCCTATTCGGGATCGATTGACTAAGGAAACAGTGATCGCAAATGGTGCGATGGCCGCTTTGTTCAAAGTGCGCTGCGTTAATGTCAGTTCGTCACGCGCGCACGGGATTGAGGCGTTCGCCGCTCCGGCCGCGCGGGTGCAATCGCCGCCTCGCTGCCACCCGATTTGAACTCGCGCTCGAGGCGGCGCAATTTGGCCTCGCTCTCCTGATCCTGGGGCACGAACACGACGAGGCGAAGTTTGGGCGCGCCTTCGACGCTGTAAGACGTATGCTCGAAAGCAATGGCGCCGACGCGCGGATGCGGGAATATGTGTTTGCCTTCCGAGCGCGCCGAGATTTCCGTGCTCCCCCACAGTCTCGCAAAGATCGGGGAAATCCGGATCATCTCCTCGATCAGCGCATCGAATGCAGGGTCGCCGGCCGCCTGGCTGTAGTCGACGCGCAGTTTGGAAAGCACACGCCGCGCCATCGCATCGTATTCGCCCGGATCCTTTTGGTAGAGCGGGTCTGTCATCAAGATCCTGAGCAGATTGCGCGCATTGGGCGGAAGCGTCGCGTAGTCTCTGAAAGTCGCGCTCACCATTGCGTTCCACGCGATTACATCCCAACGCATGGTCATGATGAGAGCGGGCACATGAAGATTGTTGATCATGCGCACGACGCTTTCGGGCGCTTCGGCCGCGCTTGAGGAAGCGAGCGGCGCTGGCCGGCTTTGCACGAGCGAAAACAGATAGTCGCGCTCGTCATTCGTCAGCCGGAGCGTCGCGCTGATATTCTCAAGCACCCGCTCCGAAGCGCGCACTTCGCGTCCCTGCTCCAGCCAGGTGTACCAAGTCAGGCTTACCCCCGCGAGCGCAGCCACGTCCTCACGCCGCAACCCGGGAGTTCGGCGGCGGCGGGTTTCCGGCAGGCCGACATCGACAGGAGAAAGTCGGGCGCGGCAGCTCTTGAGGAACTCAGAAAGCTGAGCGCGGTGCAGATCGCTGATCATGATAACCTGGTAGTTTGAAAACTAGGATAATTTATTACCTGGCTTCTTCCCTAATCAGCTAGTTAAATCTCAAATGCGCTCAAACGCCAACGCCTGAGCGGCTTTTCGAACAGCGACGGAGGGCGCATTTTAGTCCGTAAGGCGATGAAGGAGGGTCATTGGACCGGGATTGTGGGCCGCGGCAACGCCTACGAAGATTTCGTTGTTCAGGAATCGATGGGGCCGATTGTCGACCGCAGCAAAGAGCATCTCGGCTCCTGCGATCTCGTTATTCTCCGCGCACAAAGCATGCTGCTGCGCGCTGTCGAGAAATATAGGGAAACGCGCGAGTTGTCGTTTGCGGGACCCGAGGTTGAGTTCAACAAGATCCGCGCAATTTCCTTTGCCTACCCGCAGGGCGGGGATTGGAAGGATATCGACGCCTTCGATCCGCCCTCGCTTGAGGTCGTTTGATTCGCTCCAAAGCCGGCTTTGGGGCGCGCCGCGGGGTAGCCCACAAGGCTATTGGTACCAATAATATCATTTAGATCGCTATCTTCGTTACCAATCCGCCACAATCCCCGGAAATTGCTCATCAAACACGCACGTTTACGCTCAATTAATTGACAAGGTGCATGGGTTCTAGGCTCCATTAGCGTAAATGGAATCTGCCGTCGCTAACCGGCAAATCGGGGAGGATTAACCATGTCGCCTAAGTCGTGCGTTGCTCGTACGCGCCTGCAGTTGGGGGTCTCGGCCCTCGCCCTCGCTGGCGCGCTGTTTACTACTGCGGCCTTCGCCCAAGACGCGACAACGGCCTCCACTGCGAAAGCAGCCCAGCCTGCGAAAGTGACGAGCGCGCCCGCAGCGCAAGCCTCGGCCACCCAGCCGGCTGCGCCCGGAGCACCGGCTCAGCCGCCGTCGACTTCCCCGATCGAGACCATCACGGTCACGGCGCAGTTCCGCAAAGAGAACGTGCAGAGGGTGCCGATCGCCATCACCGCAGTTAACGCTGCGATGCTCGAAGCGCGTGGCCAGCAGAACGTCGTCGACGTTGCCGCCCAAGCGCCGAACGTCTCGCTTCAGGAAGCCGGCCAGGCCTTCGGCGCCTCGCTCGTTGCGTTCATCCGCGGCGTCGGCCAGACCGACTTCAACTTCGCGGAAGAGCCGGGCGTCGGCGTTTATGTCGACGATGTTTACTACGCGACCATCACCGGCAACGTTCTCGATCTCTTGGATCTTGACCGCGTCGAGGTCGAGCGTGGTCCGCAAGGCACTCTGAACGGCCGTAACTCGATCGGCGGCGCCATTCGCTTGTTCACGAAGACGGCCGACGGCAATGGCGGCGGCTTCGTCCAAGGCACTTATGGCAGCTTCAACCGTGTCGATTTCCGCGGCGGCGCCGACTTCACGGTGGTGCCCGACAAGCTCTTCGTTCGCATTGCCGGTGCTTCACGCAACCGCGACGGCTATGTGACCAACCTTGACTACTCGTGCGCGCATCGCGGCACCGCACAAGCGGCGCCGGCGAATTTCCCGTCGCTCAATGTGGGTCAGGACTGCGTGCTCGGCCACGAAGGCGGGCAGGCCTATACCTCGGGCCGCGTCGCCGTGAACTGGGTCGCTGCGGATAACTTTGATGTCCGGCTGGCATTCGACATGGTCAATGACCAATCGCAGGTGCAGGCGGGCGTTCTTCGCGTCGCCGATCCAACTCGCGCCGCGTATCCAATCTTTTTCGATGCCAACGGCGATCACACGCCTGATGCCGGCGACGTGTTCTACGATAACCGGTTCATCACATCGGGCCCCAACGCTGGCGACCAAGTCATTCATAATCCGTATGTGTCGTACGCAAACTACCTCGATCTCGGACAAGGGCCGATCAATCCCAATCCAGCGAATGTCGGAAGCACGACGATGCCGGCCGGTTGCTCCACTGTTCTTGACCTTACGACATTTGCCGGAGGCGTGCTTTGGCCCTGCACGAACGCTTTGGCAGGCTTCAAGCCCGTCGTTGTACCGCCGATCAACCACTACAAGAGCTGGGGCGTGTCCAGCAACATCGATTGGCAGGCGCTGGAGAATCTGCAGATCCAGTCGATCAGCGCGTGGCGCTACTATACGAACACCTTCGCCAATGACGACGATGCCTCGCCGCTCGCTGTGCAAGAGCTTCTGCAAACGCTTAAGCACATTCAGTGGAGCGAAGAGCTTCGCTTCAACGGTAATCTGTTCAACAAGTTCCTCGATTACACGTTAGGCGGCTTCTACATGCGTCAGTTCGGAACGCTGCACGCACGTGTCGACCTGCCCTACACCGGCTTCGATTTTATCCACGGTCCGGATACGACGCCCTCGATCAACAAGGCTCTGTTCGCCACGCTGACGGCGCATCCAACCGACAAGCTCACGGTTTCGGCCGGCACGCGCTTCTCCGAAGACATCAAAGCCTACACGTTCCATCGGCATAATCCGGACGGGACGTTGCCAACCGCTCCGTGCGGAGTCTTATTTGATCCGCTTATCAGCCCAGACCCTCAAGTTGCGGGTGGTTGGCTGGACGAGACGGCAGCAAACTGCGCGGTGTTCGACCTCGATGGTAGGGCCCGTCGGTTCTCCAGCAAGCGCTGGGATTATCGTGCGGTCGTCGACTATCAGTGGACCCCGGATTTCATGACCTACGGGCAGATCTCCACCGGCTACAAGGGCGGCGGTATCAACCCGCGTCCGTTCGTGGTCGATCAGATCTTGCCGTTCAGGCCAGAGACGCTCACGGCGTATGAGGCGGGCTTCAAGAGCACCTGGTTCGATCGGATCCGGTTCAACGCTGCCTATTTCTACAATGTGTACAAGGCGGTTCAGCTTCAGCAGACGGATTGCTCCGCGTTCTCGACGTCGCCCGTGTGCCTCCTGCCAATCAACGCAGGCGATGCTCACGTCCAAGGTGTTGAGTTCGAGGCCGAAGGACACTTCTTCGACGGTCTCGAAGTTGATGCCTCCTACAGCTATCTGCACTTCAAGTATAACCGCTTGATCGGCTCCGGCACCGGCATCACAACGGGTATGGTGTCGCCCTACACGCCTTCGGTTAAGTGGAGCATCGGCACGCAGTGGGAATTCCAGCTGCCGTCAGGCTGGGGCTCAGTCACGCCGCGGTTCGATGTCCACTACCAGTCGCATGTGTTTACGCTTGCGGCCAACAATCCGCTCAACCGGATCGATGGTTACGATCTCGAGAACCTCCATCTGACTTGGAAGTCAGAAGACGATACGTGGTCGGCCGCGGCGGAAGTCACCAACCTCGCAGACAAGTTCTACTTCCTCTCATTGAACGACCTTGAGTCGCCTGCTCTCGGCGCCGCCGGCTTCGTCTCCGGTCAGCCGGGCCGTCCACGCGAGTTCTCGTTCACGGTCAAGCGGAAGTTCTGATCGAAACAGCTGCGCTCTTAATG
>JBAQHC010000057.1:0-5033 GCA_049288095.1 Alphaproteobacteria bacterium
GCTCTGTCGAAAGCGCGCTGTGCCGGGAAGAGAGATAGGCAATTCTCATCATCGGCGCCAGTCCTTCCCCGGCCTTTGGCTCAAGTTTTTGCGCCGCCTTGCCGTTGAGCGGCCTGGTGGAGGCGGCGCGCCTCGGCCCAGGCCTCATCCGTCAACCCCTGGCCGAGCGCCGACTGCAGCTCCCGGCGCGCCTCGTGCGCCTCGGCCCGCGCCGCGAGCCCGGCAATGAGTTCCCGGAGGCCCGCGATCACCACCGTCCGCTCGGAGGCGAGGTGGGCACTCGGCTCGCACCGAAGGCCCTGACGCGAAATAAGCCGCCGCGCATCACTGGCAAGGCCCTGAACATCAAGTTTTGCAAGCAGTGCCTCGGAATCCACGGCACCGCGCTCGACCTCCCTGATGATCGCCGCGCACAGCGCATCGTAAGGCGGCGAGAGATGAAGCGCACCCAGCTCCTCGACGAGATCATGCACGACCTCGGGATGCGTCAGCATCGAAAGCACGATCGTCGCCTCGGTTTTCTCTTCGCTGCGCGAGACATGATTGATCCGTCCACGGCGTACCAGAAGTTCTGCGCTCGGCCTGGGCTTGGGCGCCGGGAATTTTTCTGCCGGCTTACGGCGCGGCGCGAAACCGCCCTCGCGGAAGTCGCGGCGCGGCGCACGCGCGAACCACTCGCTCACCTTGCCGCGGATGAAAGCCTCGTAATGTCTGCGTACGGAATAATCGGCAATGCGCCGCAAGCCCTCGTTAAGCTCGGCTTCGGCGCGTGCCCGGCCGTCCGGCGTTGAGACATCCGAACGGCGCACCGTGAAATCCCAATAGGTGTCGGCAAGCGGACGCGCCGAAACGATGACGCGTTGAACGCCCTCCACGCCCTCGCTCTTCAAAAGATCGTCGGGGTCCTCGCCGGGCGGCAGAAATGCGAAGCGCAGCGTGCGCCCCGGCTGGAGCAGCGGTAACGCGCGATCAAGCGCGCGGCCCGCCGCGGCAAGCCCTGCATCGTCGCCATCGAAACAAATGACCGGCGCTTCCTCGACCGACCAGAGGAGCTGCAGCTGATCTTCAGTGAGCGCGGTGCCGAGCGGCGCGACGGCGCGGAACCCGGCGCGGCAAAGCGCGATCACATCCATATAGCCTTCGGCAACAATAAGAGGCGCGGCTCTCCTTTTTAATCCCCCCTCCCCTTGCGGGAGGGGGTTAGGGGGAGGGGTGTGCACCGGCGCCATGCGCGCGGCCCCACCCTTCCCCGACGCCGCTGGCGTCGTGCCCCCCCCGTCGAGGGAGGGGCGATTCGGTTGTGACGCCACTCGCCCTCGTGCTTTAGCGAAATTGTAAAGCGTGCGGCCTTTGTGAAAAAGCTCCGTGTCCGGACTATTCAAATATTTCGGCTGCTGCTCATTGCGCAAGGCGCGTCCGCCGAACGCGATCACGCGGCCGCGCCCATCACTAATCGGGAAGATCAAGCGGTGGCGCATTAAATCGCGCGCCTCGTCTTCGGCTTTGGCGAGCAGGCCGCCCGCGCGCATTTGCGCGATCTCGACGCCATGCGATTTCAAATAATCGATCAGCGCATGGCCGCCATCGGGTGCATAACCGAGCCGGAATTCTTTCACCACATCGGCGGGCAGCCCACGCTTCTTCAAATACGCCCGCGCCACCTCGCCGCCCGAGAGCCGCAAGCTTTCCTCGAAAAACACACACGCCTTCTCGAGCACTTCATGAAGCGTGGCGCGCTTTTGCGCCTGCTCGCGCTCATACGCCGAAGGCTTGGGAAGCTCAACGCCCGCTTCTTCCGCGAGCATTTCCATCGCCTCGCGGTAGGAGCGGTTCTCGGTTTGCATCACGAACTCAACGGCATCCCCGCCCGCGCCGCAGCCGAAGCATTTGTAATAGCCTTCGCGGTCGAGCACGTGAAAGCTGGGCGATTTCTCGTTGTGGAACGGGCAGCACGCCCAAAACTCGCCGCGGCTTGGTTGCGATTTGCGCCGGTCCCACATGACCTTGCGCCCGACAATGTCGGACAGGCGCAAGCGCGCCTTGATCTCGTCTCTTATCTGGCTCCAATCGCTCATTACCGTGCCCGCGTCAACGATAGAACCGCCAATGCAGAACATCTCCCGAATAAAAGACCACGGTTGCAAACATGAACAGATAGCCGCTGCTGAGCCAAATAAGCGAACGGAGATCGCGACCCCGGTTGCTTTCACTGAGCACCGACTTGTTGGGAGCAGAATTAGTTCCCATATCTCCCTCCAATTCGTCGAGTGCACCGTTTGCACGCTGGGCCTGCTTCTTTCTTCTCTCCATGGCCTTGTCCTTCTGCAGCATCCAACTGCTTATTATTGTTGCCATCGCCATTGCCAAGCACACTGGCGCGGCAGCTGCAAAAAAGAATGTCAATGAACCTATCGATACAGAACCACAGTTTTTGGAGAGAACGTTGGCGATGCCACTCAAATGGACAGCCAGGCCGCCGTTTGCAGACAAGAAAAGAATGCCGCGAAGGCCGTCAGCGGCCTGATCTGCGCGTCTGCTGAAGTACTCCCAATTTGATCGAGCTTCGTTAGTCACACCGCGCTCCCAGGTTAGTAAGTACCCCACGCCCAGAACTCGCCGCGGCTCGGCTGCGATTTGCGCCGGTCCCACATGACCTTGCGCCCGACAATGTCCGAAAGGCGCAGCCGCGCCTTGATCTCGTCTCTTATCTGGGCCCAATCAATCATGAAGCCAATTTCTAGTTGATCGGCGACAATGCTTTGATCGCATCTTCAAACCAACGATCAGCCTGCAGTTTGTTTGGAGTGGGCCGCGTTTGACCTGAACGATCTTGAACGAAATAAACAGGCTCTAACGGACCGCCCGAGCCTACTTTCGAAACCTCAATAAGGCGGACGCCATCGATTTCACGCAGCACTGTTCTCGAACTCATCGGCGGTTCTCCTTCCATTCCTGAACTTACATCACACCGGTTCGCCCGGCCCTGTGGATAAATCCGAATCCGGTGAAGGTGCCTCCAACGAATCCCCCCTCCCCTTGCGGGAGGGGGTTAGGGGGAGGGGTTTACCGCGAGCACCAACTCTACCGTGCGCACGACGCCTTCAAGGTTTGACATGACATCGGCGTTCGAGAACCGCATCACGTGAAACCCTTGGCTATTGAGCCATTTCGTTCTCGCTTCGTCATAATCAACCGTTTGATGATGCGACGGACCATCAATCTCGATGATGAGTCGCGCGGCCAGACAAACGAAGTCCACGATGTATGAGCCGAGTTTGAATTGTCTTCGAAAGCGTAAGTCGCCGATGCGCTTCTTTCGCAATTGCGCCCAGAGAAGCGTCTCTGCGGGGCGTTTGATTGACGCGGAGAAATTTCACGCGCGGATCGACAGGCATACCCCTCCCCCTCACCCCCTCCCGCAAGGGGAGGGGGGATCATAAAACGCACCGCTTAAGGGCCCCGCGCGCGAGGGCGGCATCTGACGCGGATCGCCCGAGATCGAGTGCAAAATCGCGTGCGAATTTGGAAGCGCTGGGCCCCGAGCGCTGTAAAATTGTGACCGGCGTATCAGTTCTTGATCTTGATCATTGCCGTCTGTCCGCATGCTGTTTAGAATTATTCTAATCTAAAGCGTGGAGGCGGCCCTTTCGGCGCAGCGCCGCCCACGACCCCTCAAGCCGCCGACCGGAGAGAAACATGGACGAGAAGACCAAGAGCACGGGCAAATGCCCCGTTATGCACGGGACCACCAATGTCGGAATGCGCTCCAACAGCGATTGGTGGCCGAACCAGCTGAACCTCAGAATCCTCCGCCAGAACTCGCCGCAATCCGACCCGATGGGCGGAGCTTTCAATTACGCCAAGGAGTTCAAGAAGCTCGACTTCAAAGCACTCAAGAAAGACCTCCAAGAACTGATGACCGACAGCCAAGATTGGTGGCCGGCGGACTTCGGCCATTATGGCGGGCTCTTCATTCGGATGTCGTGGCACAGCGCCGGCACGTATCGCATCGGCGATGGCAGAGGTGGCGCCGGCGCGGGCCAGCAGCGCTTTGCGCCGCTCAACTCGTGGCCCGACAATGCCAACCTCGACAAAGCGCGCCGCCTGTTGTGGCCTATCAAGCAGAAATACGGCCGCAAGATTTCGTGGGCCGATCTCATGATCCTCGCCGGCAATGTCGCGCTCGAGTCGATGGGCTTCAAGACATTCGGTTTCGGCGGCGGGCGCCCCGATGTATGGGAGCCGGATGAAACGGTCTATTGGGGCCGAGAGAAAACCTGGCTCGGCGATGAGCGCTACTCGGGCGAGCGCAATCTCGAAAATCCACTCGCCGCCGTGCAGATGGGCCTCATTTATGTGAATCCCGAAGGACCGAACGGCAAGCCCGATCCGGTCGCTGCGGCGATCGACATTCGCGAGACTTTCGCGCGCATGGCGATGAATGATGAAGAAACTGTCGCGCTGATTGCCGGCGGACACTCATTCGGCAAAACGCATGGCGCTGGCGATGCAAAGCTTGTCGGGCCTGAGCCGGAAGCAGCCGGCATCGAAGAGCAAGGCCTTGGCTGGATCAGCAAATATGGCACGGGCGCAGGCAAAGACGCGATCACTGGCGGCCCCGAAGTCACTTGGAGCACGACGCCAACCAAATGGGGCAACTCCTTCTTCGAGAATCTTTTCAAATACGAATGGGAGCTGACCAAGAGTCCGGCAGGTGCCTATCAGTGGCAAGCCAAGACTGGCATCGCCACGATTCCAGATGCCTTCGATCCGTCAAAACGCCACGTGCCGACAATGCTGACGACCGATCTCTCTTTGCGGTTCGATCCTCAATACGAGAAAATCTCGCGGCGCTTCCTCGAGCATCCGGATCAGTTCGCCGATGCGTTCGCGCGCGCTTGGTTTAAGCTCACGCATCGCGATATGGGCCCGCGTGCACGTTATCTCGGCCCGGAAGTTCCGAAGGAAGAGTTGATTTGGCAGGACCCTGTTCCCGCCGCCGACTACAAGCTGATCGACGCGAAGGACATTGC
>JBAQHC010000058.1:0-1955 GCA_049288095.1 Alphaproteobacteria bacterium
CCGGAATATTCACCGCGCCCTGCGGATGGCCGGCAGTAAATTCTCGTTCCGTGCGAACGTCGATGTAGACGGACTCCGGGTCATTTCGCATAATATCATATGCCTGCTGCGGCGTAATGTCCTTGACAGCCATAAAAACCTCAGCTGACAGTTTTGCCAATTGATTGCAAAAACATTTATTGGATAGTCGCCCGCCCAAAACGACTTACATCCCCATAATATTGTAACCGGCATCCACATGCAGCACCTCGCCGGTTACGGCGCTGCCCCAATCGCTGCATAGATAGAGCGCGGTTTTTCCCACTTCCTCAGCGTCGATATTGCGTTTGAGCGGGGCCCGGTCAGCGACATGGTGCAGCATGGTTCTAAAGTCTGAAATGCCGGCTGCAGCGAGTGTGCGGAGCGGGCCCGCCGAGATCGCGTTGACACGAATGTCCTTGGGTCCCAGGTCGTGAGCAAGGTAGCGCACGCTCGCTTCCAGCGCGGCTTTGGCAACGCCCATGACGTTATAGTTGGGAATCACTTTTTCCGAACCCATATAGGTCAATGTCAGGATGGAGCCCTTGCGCCCTTCCATGAGCGGGGCCGCGTGACGCGCCAGAGCTACCAGCGAGTACGCGCTTACGTCGAGTGCCAGGTGGAAGCCCTGGCGGCTCGTTTGCACATAGGGATTCGCGAGATCCTCCTTATTCGCGAATGCGATCGCATGAACAAGAATGTCAACTGCGCCCCACTCCCGCTTCAAGGTGAAAAACACTTTCTCAATTTCCTCGTCTTTGGTGACATCGCAAGGAAGAATGATTTTGGAGCCGATCCCTTCTGCCAGCGGGCGCACGCGTTTCTCTAAAATTTCGCCTGCAAATGTGAAGGCCAATTCGGCGCCCTGCGCGTGGAAGGCTTCAGAGATCGCCCACGCGATGCTGCGATCGTTGGCGACACCAAAGATCGCGGCCTTTTTTCCTTCCAGCAATTTCATGGCGTTCCTCCCCTACCCATTCGATTTTGGCTTCTCGCCCAATAGCGCCTCGAGAAAAAACTACTTGTTGTCTTTGGTTTTTGGCTTTTCCTCGAGCGCCCGTTGCCAAAGATATTCCTTTGCACCGGTCTGCTTGCTGATCCAGCGAGATAGAACAAAGAACAAGTCGCTCAATCGATTGACATATTTGAGCGGCCATTCGCTTATTTCTTCAACGCGCGACAATCGCAGGACCTCCCGCTCCGCCCTTCGGCAAACGGTCCGGCACTGATGCAAATAGGCGCCGATTTTGCCGCCGCCGGGCAGCACGAAAGATTTAAGCGGCTCAAGGCTCTTCTGACATTCATCGATGAGCTGCTCGATCTTCTTGATTTGCCGCCCGCTTACACGGTACATCCCTGGCTGGTAAAAATCCGCAGGCGTCGCCAGTTCGCTGCCCAAATCAAACAACTCATCCTGAATCTGGCGCAACACGACATCCAGGAAGCGGTGAGCGTCATGCTCATCCAGCTTTTCCTCATTAAACGCCCGCGCCAGTCCGACGATCGAATTTAACTCGTCAATGGTCCCGTAGGCGTCAATGCGTGGAGAATCTTTGGCCACGCGTTTACCACCGACCAGCCCGGTCTCGCCCGCGTCGCCTGTGCGCGTATAAACCCTTGTGATTCGAATAGCCATCTGCCGAACACCGGCGCCGTTAAGTGCTCACGCCACGTTTAGTTCTTTTGAGCCGAGTTTGCCAAATAAGGTACGCGGGAATGCCGAGACTGACGATGATCACGCCCCATAAGGAATCCCGGGGCTTTTCCATCAACGAACCCCACACAATCCACAGATGGGCCAGGATAAAAAGGATCGGCACGACCGGATAACCCCAGAGTTTGTAGGGCCGCTTCAACTCCGGCCGTTTAAAGCGGAGGACGATGACGGATCCGACCGTGAGCGCGGAAAACAGCGTGATGATGACGCTGACGTAGGT
>JBAQHC010000059.1:0-1527 GCA_049288095.1 Alphaproteobacteria bacterium
TGTCGCTCCTTTCGGAAGAAATCGGCAAGCGGCTCAAGACCCAGGAGATGGCGGCTACGGCGCAGGACCTCGCCCGCAGCCAGGAACGGCTCATGGATTCATTGGAGAAGCTTCAGAGCGGCGACAAGAACCTCGACGCCATCCTCAAGCAGCTATCGGAGCTGGGCAAGCTCTTATCCTCTCTGCAGCAAGGATTGGCCCAGCTCGCGCAGCAGATGCCGGATGACTTTATGAATATGGAGAACATGCAAACACTCGGCTTCAACGAGATGTTCTCGGCGCTGGAGGAAATTCGGAAAAAGCTCATGCAGGGGGACCTGGAGGGGGCGCGCCAACTGGCGCGCGAGCTGTTCAATCAAATGGCTTCCATGGTAGCTTCCTTGCAGAACGCCCAGCGCTCCGCCATGGCGTCGAGCGCGGGCCGGATGCAAGGCGAGATGAGCCGTTCAACCAACGAGTTGCAAGAGATCGCGCGCGAGCAACAGGACATTTTGCAGGGAACGGAAGGAATCAATAAATCGGCTCTAACCGAGCGCGATAACGCGCTCAAAGACAAGCTCGACCGCTTCCTGGAAAAGGCGAAAAACGAGCTGGGCCAGTTGACGGAGATCTTCCCCGACCGAGAAGGGCCTGACGATCCGAACGCCGCCACGATGCTCGATGAGGCCACGATGAATCAACTCCTGAAAAATCTCATTGCCAAATTGCTGAGCAAAGATTTTCCAGGTTACGCCCAGGGCGACGAACTGGCGCGAAAGGAGCTGGCAAAAAAACGGAGCTCGAACCAGGAAGTGAAAGCCAGCCGCGCTGAAAAGAGTCTCAAAAATCTCAAATCCGAGCTGGATGCGCTTTTGGGTGAGCCCGCGCAAGCGTTCAAAGACTCCGACAAGCGGGAGCTGCGGGATCTGAGCCACCGCCAGGACATTTTGAAAGAACGGACCCAGGCGCTTCATGAGAAACTCGAGTCGCTGTTTCAGCTGTTCCCCTCGCTCGATCCCAAGATCGTCCAGAATATCGGCGAGGCCGGCACATCCATGGGCAATGCCAAGGAGCGCCTGGGGCAACTCGACTCGCGCGGCGCCGTTCCTCCGGAACGCGAAGCACTCGATCGGCTCTCGCAGTCCCAGCAACAAATGCAATCGGCCATGCAGCAACTGGCGCAGCGCGGCCAGATGGGCAACGTTCCGGTGGCGCGCTTCTTCCGGCAGGGGCGGTTCCTCCCCTACGGCTCGCTTACGCCGCTTCCCGGCATGCCGCAGTTTCCGCAGTTCGATATCGATGGCGGCTTTAGCGGGCTGGACACCGACAAGTTCCGTTTGCCAGGCAAAGAGGACTATAAAGCGCCGCGTAATTTCCGCGAAGAAATTCTAGAATCCCTCAAGCAGGGAGTTCCACCGCAGATGAAAGACCAGATCGAGCGCTATTTCAAAAACCTCTCTGAGTAACCAACTTGAAGCAACGAAGCTTTTTTTTCTTAGTTTTTTTCGTTTCGCTCTATCTCGTCGCCTCCCTGAGCGCCGCCGAGAG
>JBAQHC010000060.1:0-5437 GCA_049288095.1 Alphaproteobacteria bacterium
CCCCTGCCCTTCTGCCCGGACGAAGTGATCACCGAGGGCCTGGATGGCCTGCGCGATCGCCTCAAGAATTATTACGAGCTTGGCGCACGCTTTGCGAAATGGCGTGCGGTGATCGATATCGGCCGCAACGGCAACCGCGCGATTCCGTCTTACGCTTGCGTGATGACGAATGCCCATGCGCTCGCACGCTATGCCGCGCTGTGCCAAGAGGCGCAGATCGTTCCGATCGTCGAGCCGGAAGTCATGATGGATGGCGACCACGACATCGACCGCTGCTATCAAGCGACCGAGCTGACGCTCAAAATGGTGTTCGAACAGCTGTACATGCAGCGCGTTGCGCTCGAAGGCATGGTTTTGAAGCCCAACATGGTGATCGCCGGTAAGAAGGCGTCGAAGCAGGCCGGCGTTGAGCAAGTTGCAGAGCAAACGCTCAAATGCCTCAAGGCGTGCGTGCCGGCGCTTGTCCCTGGCATCGCCTTCCTCTCTGGCGGTCAATCCGATGAAGAAGCCACCGCGCATCTCAACGCAATGAATGCGATGGGCGATCTGCCGTGGAAGCTCACCTTCTCGTACGGCCGCGCATTGCAGGCGGCGCCGCTCAAAGTGTGGGCCGGCAACAATGCGAACAACGCGAAGGCGCAAGCCGCGTTTGCGCATCGCGCGCGCATGAACGGGCTTGCCTCACTTGGCAAATGGCAACAATCGCTGGAAAAGGCTGCTTAAAAGGTTCGGGCCCAGCCGTTGTGCAGCTAGGCCCGGTCCTCGCTTAAGGCGCGTTGGCGCCGCTCAAGCGACATCACTTCCGGTTCATTTGATCCTGACCTGGTTTGCGCGGTTCGCTCGGACGGGCGCCTTGCTGGCCGGGTTTGCCGCCCTGCTGGGACTGTTGCGGCTTCTTCATCGGATCGTTTTGGTTGGCCGGCTGCTGCCAATTGCCTTGATCAGGATTAGTCGGTTGATTGGCCATGGTGTCCTCATACTCAGACAGTGTTCAAGAGACGCGCTCGCCGCGTCCCTGGAAGTTAAAGTCGCCCCTCAGCGATAATGTTCCGCTAAAATTGCTCATGGTTTCCCGGAACTAACCCTCTTTGATGAGCGTGCTCGCGAAAGCGTGACTAATGGAAGACAAGAAAGAACACACGCGCTGCCGGCTTTATTTGCTCACGCCGACGATAATTGCGGCGGAAGGCGCACTTCATCCGTTCACGGATGAGTTGAAGCGCGCGCTTGATGCGGGCGATGTCGCTTGCGTTCAATTGCGGCTCAAGGATGTGAGTGACGATGTCATTCTGCGCGTTGGCGAAACGCTCATGCCGATTGTGCGAGCCGCAGGAGCGGCATTCCTGATCAACGACCGCGCGGATCTTGCTGCCAAGCTCGGCGCGGACGGCGCGCATATCGGTCAGGACGATATGAGCTATGAAGAGGCGCGCGCTTTTCTCGGTGAGGACAAAATTCTCGGTGTAACGGCGCACAATTCTCGCCATCTCGCGATGGAGGCCGCCGATAAGGGCGCAGACTACGTCGCCTTCGGCGCCTTCTTTCCGACGACGACCAAAGAGGCCAAGACGCGCGCCGATATCGATCTCTTGCGCTGGTGGTCGGAGATCTTCGAGATCCCGTGCGTCGCGATTGGCGGCATCACGCCAGAGAATGCGGCCCCGCTCGTTGAAGCTGGCGCCGATTTTATAGCCGCTACCTCAAGCGTGTGGAACCACCCTGAAGGTGCCGCAGCCGCCGTGCGCGCCTTCCATGACCTGTTTGACTCACTTTCTTCCTAAGGCCTTCCCCGCGAAGCCTGGTTTTCGCACCAGCTCAATAGAGAACTGAAGGGATCCAAGCGCCCTGTGGCTCGTTGTAAAGCCCGATCGTCATCAGCGTCAGCTGATGGACGATCTGAAGCCCGTTGTTGAGGCACCAACGCATGAGATCGCCATTGCGCGTCGGCACGAGAAAACCGCCGCCGCCAATCTCGCGCGTAGAACCTATCAGCGCCTTGATCTCGGAATTCGTTTCGCCCACCGCGTGGCCGAAGAAGGCGATGTCGCTGGCATAGCCGCTGACACGCCCCAGATGCTCGACGACGCGCGCCGTGCCTTGCGCGATTGAATCACGAAGCTCGCCTTCGCGGTCATGACCATGCACGCGAACGCACACGGCGTTACAGGCATCGACGTCGGCTTCCGTCGCGGCGCGCACGTGATACCCCTCGAGCGAAATTTGCGGCGGCGTGCCATAGAATTTCGAAAGCTGCTCGCGGCAATCGAAGCCGAGCTTGGTGTAAAGCGCGAGCGAGCGGTTGTGATAGGCAGCCTGAACGAGACGAATGCCCGGCGCTTCCACTTCGCGCGCCTTCTCCAACACGGCTTCCATCAACTGCCGCCCGATCGACCTGTCCTGCACTTCAGGGTCGACTGTGATCGGGCCGATACCGGCAATCGAGTTGCGCAGATCGAGGAAATTGCTGCCCACCGCGCGCCCGCCTTGCTCGGCGACCACACCATAAAATCCCTCATTGGCAAGCAGCGAGCCAACGAGCGTCGTCGCTACCTCCGGCGAGGGCAAATCCCAAGGGAAATTGTGCTTGCTCGAGATCGCCTTGAAGCCTTCGAAGACGATGCTGCCGAGCGGCGCGGCGTCGTCATTCATTGCCGTTCTCAGCGAGACCTGCATGGCTTCGTCCTTTCGCCTGCGTTCCCGCTGATAAAAGCGCAGACGCCCGCGAATTGATAGAGCGGACGCGGCCAAATAAGCGTGACGCTTGACATCATATTTCTCCCATGCGTTAAATATTCTCAGATTATAGAAATATGGGAGCCTGAAATGGCCGAAGCCGCGCCCCGCCCCGCCTTCATTCCGTCGGTGATTTACAAGAACAGGCGAACGGCACTGGAGTGGCTGGAGAAGGCCTTCGGCTTCGAGCCGAGCTTCATCATGACCGACTCGAAGGACGAAATCGTCCATGCCGAGATGAGCCATGGTGATGGCGTCGTCATGATTGCGAGCGAGTTCACAGACTGGACCAAGAGCCCGCTTTCGGTCGGCGGCGGCAACACCCAGCGCATCTTTGTTCATCTTGATGACGGCGTAGACCAACATTGCGAGCGTGCCCGCGCAGCCGGCGCGAAGATCGTCATGGGACCGAGCGAAACATTCTATGGCGAGCGGAGCTATATGGCCGAGGATCACGAAGGCCATCACTGGACCTTCTCGCAGACCGTCAAGCAAGCAACCGAAGCCGATTACAACAAAGCCGGCTTCAAAACCAAAATGTCGAAATAGATGCAACAGAAACGGCGCGGGAGGAGCAAATGGCCACGATCGAACGCATCGACACAAAGCGGCAATCGGTTTTGATCGCTCGCGATCTTAGAATGACTTCGGTTATCAATCGCGATGGTCCACCTCCAACCATCGATGGATTGACGGTCGGGATTGCCGAGATGACGCGCCGCCCGCCGCATGACGGCGAGATGCACCCGGATGGCGATGAGCTCGTTATCCTGCTCTCCGGACACGTAAAGCTGAAGATCGACTCGGCGCCCGGCGAACCGCTCGAGCTTGGGCCGGGCGATGCTTGCATCATCCCGAAGGGCGAATGGCATCGCTTCGATTTTTCAGAGCCGGTTCGGCTCATTTACATCACGCCCGGCCCTAATGGCGAACACCGCCCGCTCAACCAGACTAGAAAGTGAGGCTGCTATGACGGACCAGGTCGAAATTCAAGCAGAGTTGGTTTATCGCGATCCAAGCGCCGCCGTTGATTGGCTTGGGCGTGCGTTCGGCTTTGAGCCAAGGCTTATCATAACCGGCCCCGACGGGAAGGTCGTGTTCGCGCAGCTTGCCTACGCCGATCGCGAAATCCATCTCGGCACAGAAGAGACTGAGCGGCATCGGTCACCCGCGAGCATTGGCGGCTTCAACACACAACGTGTGATGATCCGCTTCGCAGCACCGATCGATGCGCACCACGCACGAGCCGTGGAGGCTGGCGCGAAAATTCTGCGTGCGCCGCGCCAGGAGTTTTATGGCGATCTGACTTATATGGCCGAGGATCTGGAGGGCCACCTTTGGGTGTTCGCCCAACGCGATGCGCGGCCGGCCGGGCCGCCGCCGGAAGGCTGGCACATAAAGATTTCACGTCCTGGGGCTTAATGGCGCGCGCATCGTCAAAGCCCGCGCCTGCGCGCGAAGAGGCGGTAGACCGCACGCTTGCGGCACTCGCTGACCCGCATCGGCGCCGCGTTGTCGATCTCTTGCGCGAGCGGCCGCGCGCAGCGGGCGATTTGGCGGCGGCGGCAGGCCTCTCGCCGCCGGCGATGAGCCGGCATTTGAAGACGCTGCGCCAAAGCGGGCTTGTCGAGGAAGCGCGCGATGAATTCGATTCCCGCGTGCGGATTTATCGCTTGAGGCATGAGGCCATGGACGATCTCAAAGCTTGGCTCGCGCAAACCGAGGCCATGTGGACACGTCAGCTCGCCGCATTCAAAACCCATGTGAAGAACCGGCGATGACATCGAAGGTCTACGTTGCGCTGCGCGTGCCGGCCTCGCCTGCCGAAGCCTTCGACGTCTTCACGCGCGAGATCGGTTTGTGGTGGCAGCCGAACATGCTGTTTCAAATCACGCCGCGCGGCGACGGCACATTGCGCTTCGAACCCGGCGTCGGCGGCAGGCTGATCACTGAGCTAGCCAACGGCAAACTCTTCGAGATCGGCCGCATCTCGGTGTGGGAGCCCGGCGCGCGGCTCGTCTTCGCGTGGCGCCAGGCGACATTTTCGCCGGAGATGACGACCGAAGTCGAGGTGCGTTTTGAAGCGGTCGGCGATGAAACGCGCATTTCCGTCGAGCATCGCGGCTGGGATACGATCCCCCAGGCGCATGTGGCGCGCCACAACTTCCCCGAAGCAACGACACTCAAGCGTGCGGGCGAATGGTGGCGCGCTTCACTCGATTCGCTTAAGGCGCGGATGAAAGCGTCATGATCAGGTCAGCCGGATGAGCGTGAGCTGGGCCAAGGTCCAGAAGATCGCTCGCGAGTTTCCGGGCGTCGTGGATGCTTCCGCCCACGGGCGAAGCGGCTTCAAGGTCGGAAAAAAATTTCTCCTCGCATTCAATGAAGAGGAGAATGCGATCGGAATTCGCATTTCATTCGACGAGCGCGA
Source organism: Alphaproteobacteria bacterium (assembly GCA_049288095.1). GTDB lineage: Bacteria > Pseudomonadota > Alphaproteobacteria > CAWBKL01 > CAWBKL01 > CAWBKL01. The sequence continues at coordinate 5,165 of JBAQHC010000060.1, forward strand.
GCTCCTCATGAGCACGGCGCCGAAGATCTACTACGTCACCGATCATTATCGGCCCTACCCTTCCGTCCTGGTTTCGCTTGATCATGTCTCGGAGAAGGAAATACGCGCGCTCATCGAGCGGCGCTGGCGCGACTTGGCGCCCGCCAAACTTGCGAAGGCTTATGACGAGCAGCAAAACATACCGAGCGCGAAGCCGCGCCGCAAAACGCCCAAATCCTCTGTTGAAAAACCCCCAGCGCGGGCCAAGAAAAAAACAAGTCCCTCCCCCTCTGG
>JBAQHC010000061.1:0-1731 GCA_049288095.1 Alphaproteobacteria bacterium
CGCTGCCCGAGCTTCCCGAGCTCCTGGAGCTGCACAAAGCCAATCATGCCAGCGCCATGGGCACATCTGCCCGCACCTGACCATTGCCGAAGGAATGACAGATGAGTCATTTGCTTGATCGACTGACTTTCTTCAAGAAACGCGTCGACACATTCTCGAATGGTCACGGCGTGACAACGCGCGAGGACCGCAAATGGGAGGATGCCTATCGCCAGCGCTGGTCGCACGACAAGATCGTGCGCTCGACGCACGGCGTGAACTGCACGGGCTCGTGCAGCTGGAAGATCTATGTCAAAGGCGGCATCGTCACCTGGGAAACGCAGCAGACGGATTATCCGCGCACGCGGCCCGGACTGCCTAACCACGAGCCGCGCGGCTGCTCGCGCGGCGCGAGCTATTCCTGGTATCTCTACAGTGGCAATCGCCTAAAATATCCGATGGTGCGCGGTGCGCTCATCAAGCTGTGGCGCGAAGCGCGCAAGACATTGACGCCGGTCGCCGCGTGGGCGTCGATCGTCGAGAATCCCGAGAAGCGCAAGTCCTACACCTCGCGGCGCGGGCTCGGCGGTTTCGTGCGGCTCGGCTGGGACGAGGCGAACGAGATCATTGGCGCTGCCAATGCCTATACGATCAAGAAGTTTGGGCCGGACCGAGTCGCGGGCTTTTCGCCGATCCCGGCGATGTCGATGGTCTCCTATGCCGCTGGCACGCGCTATCTCTCGCTCTTAGGTGGCGTTTGCCTCTCCTTCTATGATTGGTATTGCGATCTGCCTCCGTCATCGCCGCAGACCTGGGGCGAACAGACCGACGTTCCCGAGAGCGCGGACTGGTATAACGCCGGTTTTCTGTTGCTGTGGGGCTCAAATGTGCCGCAGACCCGCACGCCCGATGCCCACTTTTATACCGAAGCGCGCTATCGCGGCGCGAAGAGCGTCGTCATCACGCCCGACTACAGCGAGGCCGCGAAGTTCGGCGATCTGTGGCTGCATCCGAAGCAAGGTACGGACTCGGCGCTCGCTATGGCCTTCGGCCATGTGATCCTCAAAGAGTTTCACGTCGATCGCCAGACGCCGTACTTCACCGACTATTGCCGGCGCTACAGCGACATGCCGTTTCTTGTGCGGATCATCAAGCAGGAAGGCCGTTACGTGCCTGAGCGCTTACTGCGCGCGAGCGACTTCGACGGCGCGCTGAACGAGAACAACAACTCGGAGTGGAAGACCGTCGCGTTCGATGAAGCATCAGATCACATCGTCGCGCCTAACGGCTCGGTCGGATTCCGCTGGGGCGAAAATGGAAAATGGAATTTAGAGCCGAAAGCCCAAGGCGCCGAAGTTTCACTTTCGCTCTCCGCGATCGACCGGCGAGATGAAGTTCTGCCCGTCGTGTTCCCCTATTTCGGCGGGCGTCACCACGATTACTTCACGGGCACGGACCACGACGAAGTGCTGACGCGCAATGTGCCGGTGCGGCACATCGCGCTCGCCGATGGCGACGCTTATGTCGCAACCGTGTTCGATCTTCTCTGCGCCAATTACGGCGTCGATCGTGGGCTTGGCGGGGAGAATGTCGCCAAGAGCTTCGACGACGATCTGCCTTACACGCCCGCTTGGCAGGAGCGCATCACAGGCGTGAAGCGTGATCTGGTGATCTCGGTCGCGCGCGCCTTTGCCAAGAATGCCGAGAAGACGCAAGGCAAATCGATGGTCATTCTCGGGGCCGGTATCAATC
>JBAQHC010000062.1:0-3360 GCA_049288095.1 Alphaproteobacteria bacterium
ATCCTGTAGCGCTCCACGACGAGAATATATAGCCAGAGTTGGAGGTAGCAGATATCGAAAGCGATCCCGCATCTTCCCAGACATTGGTTCCTGAGGGACTCGTTGTTCCGCTCCCAGATGGGGTGACGGCAAACGATACTTGGTACTGTGCAACCCAGTTCCACGTTATGCTCGAAGCCTGACTTATCGTGAAAGTCACGCTCGTGCCGCTTCCAGTGGAGACACTTCCTGTTCCTGTCCGACCGGTGCACCTGTATCTTATGCCAGCCTCATCAACAGGGCTGGTTACTGACGCTGTAATGGAAGTTCCAGGGTCGTACCAGTTGTCGCCTACGCTCGGACTTGGCGCGTCGTGGTCTGAGGCTACGGTTAGTCTGTACTGTGTCACCCAGTTCCATGTTATGGTTGAAGCTTGGCTTATCGTGAAAGTCACCGTGGTGCCAGTGCCAGATAAGGGAACATTTCCTGTTCCCGTCCATCCTGTGCACCTGTACCTGGTTCCACCAGTCTGACCAGCTGGGCTTGTGACGTTTGCTGTGATGGAGGTTCCAGGGTCGTACCAGTTGGCGCCTGCGCTTGGGTTCGGCGAGTCTTGTGCTGAGGTTACGTACAGTCTGTACTGAGTCTTGTAGTTGGCTGTGATTGTGGCGCTTGAGCTTGGAACGATGTAGTTGTGGGTTTGGGCTCCGCTGTCGTCCCAGCCTATGTAGACGTACTGTACACCCGTTCCGCCTGAGACAGGTGAATTCGCCTGAAGGCTGTGGGTTGACCCTTGCTCCCAATAGAAGATCGTGGGAGTCGTTATCGGGTTTCCGTCGACGATGACGAAGCCCGACCCGGCAGGGCTTGAGGTGATGGTTATGCTCACTGGAATGTAGACGGTGACCGTTGGATCAGATCCAGTGTTTGTGCCTTGGCCAATGCCGGTGAGGTCAGTGTGCTCATAGACTCCTGATGTGAACTGGTAAGTACCTGTCGACGAAGGCGCTGTGGCCGTGAAGACCACCTGTACCCAGTCTCCGCGATCTTCAAGCTCGTCGCCGAAGCCGTCGGCCGTCAAAGTTATGAGATTTCCACTCACCGTTCGACTCCAAGTTCCAACATTGGATGTGGGCGTATTCACCGAGATGATTGTGAAACCTGCGGGAACCGTTATGTTCACGTATCCTAAGTCAACATCTTGACTGGTGTCGAGTGTGATCCTGTATGTGAACGTGACAGTAGTACCCGTTCCGACAGAGGTTGGCGTCATGGTGGTGTTGTAGTGAGGTTCAGATTGGCCGGTGATTGTGAACTGCGATGTGACTGATATGAAGCCAACGGAAGAGGCAGTCAAAGTTGGAGAACCAGCAGTGAAGTCCCGATAGTAGAAATTGGCCGTGGAGCCTGAACCTATGTTGACCGATGTGATCTCGTTGGTGCCACCAGCGTTGGAGTAGAACCTGCCGCCAAGAGAACTTGAGATCAAATCTACAGTCGTGGTGCCTGATGTAATTGGAATGCCGTTCTGATCCTGCCTCTGCACAGTAATCTGGCCAGACAAAGCATCAACAATCAGAGTCTGAGGGGCACCAACCGTGTAAACCAGCCTAGAAGTGGGCAGCTGGATGGTGAACACTGTAGTCGCCGGTGTGTACCCATTCGAGGAGGCCGTGAGAGTCGGCGTCCCAGCTGACGTGTCCCTGTAGTAGAAGCTAGCGGTGCTAGACGAGTAGCTGATGTAGACAGAGGTAATCTGGTTGTTCCCACTAGCGTCGGAGTAGAACTTGCCACTGGAGGAGCTTGTGGTCAGTGTGACAGTGATTCCTGTGACGCCGCTTCGTGGATTGCCATTTGCATTCTGTCGCTGCACCGTGATCTGTTGTGACATCGCCCCAGTGTACCGCGTCTGGCCTGCGCCGGCCGTGTAAACCAGCTTATAATTGTTGATGGTGAAAGTGGTGGTCGCTGGCGTTAAGCTGCCAGAGGAGGCCGTGAGGGTTGGAGTACCCGCGGTCGAATCCGCGTAGTAGAAACTAGCAGAACTCTGACCACTCAATATCTGAACCGAGGTGATCTGGGTAGTACCGCCAGCGTCTGAATAGAACCTGCCGCTGATGGTCGCGCTTGTAGTCAAGATGACAGTTATAGTGCCTTCACTAGTGACTGGGTTGCTATTCGAATCTTGCCGCTGGACCGTAATCACCGATGACACCTGCCCAATAGTCAACGATTGGCTGGCGCCAGTTGTATAGACGAGCTTAGAAGCAGGCAGAGTAAAAGTCGCTGAAATCGTATGGTCCGCCTGAACATTGCTGAAAGTAATCGAGCCTATTGCACCCTGAGAAACACCGTCAACCAGCACACTAGCAATGCTGTAACCGGGGTCGGCCGTAATGGTGAAAGTTTGGCTACCACCATAATTAACAATCACTGACCCAGGAGGACTAATCGACCCGCCAGAACTAGCAGTAGCAGTAATAGTAAACGTCTGTATCGCAAACGACGCCGTAATCGTATGGCTCGCATCCATTATGATGCTCGCCGGGTTAGTTGTGCCGGTCAAGTCTCCACTCCAGTCAGTAAAGGTATAACCCGTGTAGGGAGTAGCAGTCAGCTGAACCACGTCGCCGTAGTGGTAGGGGCCGGTGTAGTTCCTAGAAACAATGCCAGCTCCTAGTGGATTCACATTGACCGTCAACGTGTACACGTCTAGCGAAAAGAGTACTGTTATCGTGTGATCTGCTGTGACAGAGTAGAACGTGTATGTGCTTGGGACACCTATCGAGCCACCGTCAACCAGGACATCTCCAATGTGGAAGCCCACGTAGGGCGTGATGACGAAGGCCTGGTCATTGCCATAGCCAACGGCCACTAGACCAGATGGATCAATTGTGCCGCCAGGTCCACTGGAAGCAGTAATGGTGTACGCGTTCGGCACAAATGAGACTGATATCCAGTGTTCTGCAACGACATTAGTAAAGTTGTAATAGTTCAACGGACCCTGTGACACGGAGTCAACCATGACATCTTCGATGTTGTATCCCGCTTCTGGCGTGAACGTGAAATCTTGGTCGCCCCCGTAGGTGACTGTTACGTCCCCAGAAGGCAAGATGGACCCTCCAGGGCCAGCAGAAGCATGGATTAAATAGGTCAGCTGACTGAATGCTGCGTTGACATTCTTGTTGCCATCGATCAATATGTTTTCGGGATTGCTGCTACCACCCAGGTCTCCACTCCATCCAGAAAAGCTCCAGCTAGAGTTGACAGGAACAGCAGTCAGCTGTACCACGTCGCCGTAGTGGTAGGGTCCAGTGTTGTTCAATGAAACAGCGCCACTTCCTGATGGATCCACATTAACCGTCAACGTGTACGTGTTCT
>JBAQHC010000063.1:0-7534 GCA_049288095.1 Alphaproteobacteria bacterium
TCGAGCCACGAGCTGACGCCCGAGCGCGCGGTCGAAATCCAGGCGCTTCTCGGCTCCGATATCCAGATGGTGCTCGACGAGTGCACGCCGTTTCCGGCGAGCCACGAGGTGGCGGAAGCCTCGATGCTGCGCTCGATGCGCTGGGCGGAGCGGGCGCGGGCGGCCTTTCTCAAGCGCACCGATGTCGGCGATCTCGGGCAGTTCGGCATCATCCAAGGCGGCGTTTATCCGGAACTCCGGCAGCGCTCGCTCGAGGCGCTGTTGCCGCTCGGCTTCGAGGGCCATGCGGTTGGCGGGCTCGCGGTCGGTGAAGGCCAGGAGGCGATGTTCGCCGTGCTCGACGGAATCGTTCCGCGAATGCCGGAAGGCAAGCCGCGCTACCTCATGGGCGTCGGCAAGCCTGACGACATTGTCGGCGCGGTGATGCGCGGCATCGACCTCTTCGATTGTGTCCTGCCGACCCGCTCCGGCCGCCACGGCCAGGCGTTCACATGGGACGGGCCTGTCAATCTCAAAAATGCGCGCTTTGCCGAGGATTTATCCCCGCTCGATCCGGAGAGCGAGTGTCCCGCCTCCTCGCTTTATTCGAAGGCCTATCTCCATCATCTTGTCCGCGCAGGCGAAATGCTCGGCGCCGTGCTTTTGAGCTGGCACAACTTAACCTTCTTTCAGACAGTTTTGAGGGGTCTGAGACTTGCAATTGAGCGTGGAGAAGGGCAACGTTTTTCGAGAGGGTTTTTAGAGCGTTACAGGCCGTTGCGCGCCGAATTCGCCTAGCGCAGCAACCAGTTGGCTGAATGCTCGCGGGTGTGGTGTTGATGGAAGCGATTCGGTCGCTAGTTGAGCGTTTGCGATCCTTGGCGGCGCGCCCGGCCAGGCGTGGTTCCCCGGTTTCGCGCGAAAATCGCCGCCTCAAGCAGCTCTATTTGTCGGTGGTTTTGGTCTTGTTGATGGGCTGGATCGCCGGCGAGGTGACGGCGCCATCGGCGGCCGAGCGCCTGGACGATGCGGTCGCCTACGCCCACAAGCATGCAGCGAAGGGTTACCGGAGCATCGGTGGCGGCACGATCGAGATTGCCTCCAATGAAGATCATGACTTGCCGCCTGAAATCATCGACGCCCGCACCAAGGGTCAGCAGGCGCGGGAGAAGGCGATCAAGGAAGCGATCGGCAAGATCTTTCCGAAAGAGGGTGATTGGGGCGTGGGCGGCCCAGTCTTCCCAATGAGGGCCGCTCTTCCAAGGGCGCGGCCTGTTCAGGTCGCCGAGATTCCGACGACGGCGATCTATGACTTCAGTCCGCTGCCGGCCGTTGCGCCACCGAGCAACCCCTGGATCGGTCCCGGCGATCCCAATATTCCGGAGCACTTCCTGCCCGGTAACATCTTCGGCTCGTCACCGACACCGGAGCCCACAACTTGGGCTCTGATGATCATCGGTTTCGCGGCCCTGGCTCTCCGCCTCAAGGCACGCCGCAGCGCCCGCGCCTAGTCATATTTCCTTCAATACTCGCGCCCGCTATTCAGCGACACTGAGGCTTGGCAATTCTTTGCGCCGCAGGGCAATAGTAGCCTAAACGCTCGGGCCTGCAGCGGCGACGAGCACGCAGACGGAGGGGGCTTCGTTGGACCGATCATGGCGCGCGCCACGAGCGCTTGTTGTCTTGGCGGCCTGCTGCGCGGTGCTTGGGCCGCTTCCGAGCCTGGGCGGCGATCAAGCAACAATTCATCCCGAGCTTTGGCCGAAGACGAAGAGCCCCTCGGGCTTTTCCGATGCCAAGGTCGAAAGTTTTGTCTCCGATTTAATGTCGCAGATGAGTGCTGAAGAGAAAGTCGGCCAAGTGATTCAAGCCGACATCTCGACAATCAAACCTGAAGACCTGCGCAAGTTTCCGTTGGGCTCGATTCTCGCGGGTGGAGATTCCGCGCCGCGTGGCGATAACAAGGCGCCGGCCCAAGCTTGGGTGGAGCTTGCGCATGCCTTCCGTGCAGTCTCGACGGAATCGCGATCCAGCCACACACCGATCCCCGTGATATTCGGCATCGATGCCGTGCACGGCCACAACAACATCGTCGGCGCGACGATCTTTCCGCACAATATCGGCCTTGGCGCTGCCCATGATCCTGCGCTTATGCGTTTGATCGGCGAGGCGACGGCAGAAGAGGTCGCGGCAACCGGCATCGATTGGACGTTCGCGCCCACCGTGGCGGTGCCGCGTGATGACCGCTGGGGCCGCACTTATGAAGGCTATTCGGAAGATCCCAAGATCGTGCGCGAATATGCCGGAGAGATCACGCTCGGCTTGCAAGGCGCGCCCGCCTTGCGCAACGGACTCCAGTCCGGTCGCATTGCTGCGACGGCCAAACATTATCTTGCTGATGGCGGCACCGACAACGGCATCAACACTGGCGACAGCTCAATATCCGAACAAGAGCTGATCGCGCTTCACGCACAGGGTTACAAGTCTGCAATTGAAGCTGGCGTGATGACCGTTATGGCGTCCTATTCGAGCTGGCATGGCGAGAAGATGCACGGCAACAAAGTGCTCCTCACCGATGTGCTCAAAGGCCAGATGGGTTTTCAGGGTTTTGTCGTCAGCGATTGGAATGGCTATGCGATGATACCGGGCTGCCGGCCCGATGAATGTGCGCAAGGTCTCAATGCGGGCCTCGATATGCTCATGGCGCCAACCGACTGGCCTGGGCTCTTCAAGAATACGATTGCCGAAGTCAACTCGGGTACAATTCCAATGGCGCGGCTTGATGATGCCGTGCGGCGCATTTTGCGCGTGAAAGTCAAGCTCGGCTTATTCGATGCGGCGAGACCTTACGAAGGACGGCTCAAACTACTCGGCGATGCCGCGCATCGAGCTTTGGCGCGCCGCGCGGTGCGAGAGTCGCTGGTGCTTCTGAAGAACGACGGTGTGCTGCCGATCAAAGCGTCGGCGCGTGTTCTCGTTACCGGCAGCGGCGCGGATGACGTCGGCCTGCAATGCGGCGGATGGACGATTTCCTGGCAAGGCACGAAGAACACGAATGCCGACTTCCCGAACGGCCAATCGATCTTTGCCGGAGTCAAGGAGGCCGTATCGGCGAATGGTGGTGTCGCCAAATTGAGCGTCGATGGAAATTTTTCCGGCAAGCCAGATGTGGCGATCGTCGTGTTCGGCGAAAAGCCCTATGCAGAAGGTTTCGGCGACCGCGCAAGCGTCGATTACCAACCCGGCAACCGCACCGATCTCGCGCTTCTGCAGAAGATCAAGTCGCAGGGCGTGCGTGTGGTATCCGTGTTCTTGTCGGGCCGCCCGCTGTGGGTCGATCCCGAGATTGAGGCATCGGACGCGTTTGTCGCGGCGTGGTGGCCAGGCTCGGAAGGCGGCGGCATCGCCGACTTGCTGATCGGAAATGCTGAGGGCAAGCCGCGCAATGATTTTCGCGGCAAGCTCTCTTACTCCTGGCCCAAATCTCCGACACAAACGCCGCTTAATGTCGGTGATGCGAATTACGATCCACGATTTGCTTATGGCTTCGGCCTCAGCTATCGCAACGGCCAGCAATAGGCGTTAGCCGCTCGGGTCGAGAGCTCGCTGTGACGCTCGTCACGACGCGAAATTTTGACTTTCGTGTCACCGCCAATTGGATAGGCTGGGACAGCCGAACTCCGTCGGACGCTTCGTGGAGCACTGCGATGATCAAGCTCAACGTCAATGGAAAGGACCATGAGATCGGCGATGACGTCGATCCGGCAACGCCGCTTTTGTGGGTGTTACGCGATACGCTTGGGCTTGCCGGCACGAAATATGGCTGTGGCATCGCTCAGTGCGGCGCGTGCACGGTGCAGATCGACGGAAAGCCGCTGCGCTCCTGCCAAGTGCGCGTCTCGGCTGCGCAAGGCATGAAGATCAAGACGATCGAAGGCCTCGCGGCCAAGGACGGAACGCTTCATGCGCTGCAGACGGCGTGGATCGTGCTCGATGTTGCGCAATGCGGCTATTGCCAGGCGGGACAGTTGATGAGCGCGGCCGCGCTGCTCGAGAGCAATCCCAAGCCGACCGATGCCGATATCGATGCTGCAATGGGCGGCAATCTCTGCCGCTGCGCCACCTACAAACGCATCAGAGCCGCCATTCACGCCGCCGCTGCCAATCTCGCGCAAGGATAACCGATATGGCCGATGCTGCTCGCTATTCCTCCGACGCTTACATTCGCGATCTCATCCGCATGGCTGAAGGAACGCCTGCGCAAGGCGAGCACAATCTCAGCCGGCGTGGCTTCATCAAACTCACTGGCCTTGCAGGGCTCGCGATCGCCTTCAATGTTTCAAGCATTGGTTCGGCCAGCGCCAAGAGCGCCAACTTCACGCCAAACGCGTTCGTGCAAATCGCACCAAACGGATCGATCCTGATTTACTCCAAAGGCCCGGAGATTGGTCAGGGGATCAAGACAGCGTTTCCGCTCATTGTTGCTGAAGAGCTCGATGCTGCATGGACCGATGTGCATGTCGAGCAAGCGCCGATCAATCAGAAAGTTTATGGCCGGCAGAGCGCTGGCGGATCGACTTCGATTCCGCGTGCGTGGGATCAATTGCGGCAAGCAGGCGCTGTTGCGCGCGCGATGCTGGTCGCCGCAGCGGTAAAGGAATGGGGCGTTAGCGCCTCCGAGTGCACGACGGCAGACAGCACCGTGATTCACGCCGCCGGCGGGAAGAAGCTTGGCTATGGCGCGCTCGCGACCAAAGCCGCTGCGTTGCCTATCCCCGATCCTAAGACGCTGACGCTCAAGACGCGCGACCAATACAAATTAATCGGCGGCCGCTTCACTGGTGTCGACAATCACGCGCTTGTGACGGGCCAGCCTTTGTTTGGCATCGACACTGTCGTGCCCGGCATGGTCTACGCGACCTACACCAAGTGCCCCGCAACCGGCGGCAAGGTGCAAAGCGCCAATCTCGACGACATCAAGAAAATGCCCGGCGTCATCGATGCCTTCGCGCTTGACGGCACGGGCAAGCCGACCGAAGTGATGCCCGGCGTTGCGATCATCGCGAAATCGACGTGGGCCGCGATCGCCGCAAAGCGTGCTCTCAAAGTCTCGTGGGACGATAGCTCCGCCGACAAGGATAGCTGGAGCGGAGCTGTTGCCAAGGCCGCGGAGCTTGCCAAGCAACCGGGCGAGCAAACGCTAGTTTCAACGGGTGATGTCGACAAAGTGCAAAAGGGTGCACATAAGGTCGTCGAGGGGTTTTACACCTATCCGTTCGTCGCGCACGCGCCGCTCGAGCCGCAAAACTGCACGGCACATTTCAAGAACGGCGCAATCGAAATCTGGGCACCGACGCAAACGCCGGATGCCGCGCTGCCGATGATCGCAACGGTGCTTGGCATTGCACCGGAAAAAGTGACCATTCATCAAGCGCGCTGTGGCGGCGGTTTTGGCCGGCGCCTCATGAATGACTATGTTGCAGAGGCCGCGCTCATTTCAAAACGCATTGGCAAGCCGGTTAAGCTGCAGTGGACCCGCGAAGATGATTTCGAGCACGATTTCTATCGCGTCGGCGGGTTCCATGCGCTCAGGGGCGGCGTTGATCGCAACGGCAAGATCGCCTTTTGGTCGAACCACTTCATTACATTCTCGGCGGATGGAAAAACTCCGGTGCCTGGCGGCGGTATCGGATTGCCGCCCGGTTTTTCCGGCCCGCAGGAATTTCCTGCGCCGTTCATTTCTAACTACAAGCTCACGCAGTCGCTGCTTCAGGCGTCAACGCCATGCGGACCGTGGCGAGCGCCCGGCTCGAACGGGATTGCATTTCCAATCCAATCCTTTCTGCATGAGCTGTCGGTTGCCGCAAAGCGCGACCACGTCGAGTTCCTAATCGATCTCTTGGGTGAGCCGCGCTGGCTCCAGCAAGGAAATCCTTATGCGCTCAATACAGGGCGCGCGGCGGCAGTGATCAAATTGGCCGCCGAAAAATCCGGCTGGACCGAGAAGCAACCGCTGCCCAAGGGCCGCGGGCGCGGCTTGGCATTCCACTTCAGCCACGCCGGCCACTTCGCCGAAGTTGTCGAGCTTTCGGTCGACGCCAACAAGAAGATCGCCTTCCACAAGCTGACAATCGTCGGCGACATCGGCCCGATCATTAACTTGAGCGGCGCCGAGAACCAATGCGAGGGCGCGGCGCTCGACGGTCTTTCAACCATGCTTGGCCTTGAGGTTGCCATCGAGGATGGGAAGGTCAAGACCCACAACTTCGATGCCTATCCGGCGCTGAGAAATCGCGCGATCCCGGAGATTGAGGTCTTCTTTATCCAGCCGGACGTAGCGCCGACTGGGGTCGGCGAGCCCGCGCTGCCGCCGATTGCTCCGGCGATTTGTAACGCAATCTACGCGACAACCGGCGAACGCGTGCGCACTTTGCCGCTAGTGAAATCCGGCTACAGCATCTGACGTTCTGGCCTCGATCGCCAGAGTGGGATCTTCAATTTGGCGATTGCGGAAATCCATGCGCCAGGTACTGCGCGGCAATAACAGCGGCCACGAGCCAGCGGGCGCTGTGCAAGCGAGCTGGCGGCGAAGCCTCAAGGGCTCGCGAGCACGGTGCCTGTCGTCGGTACGCGTATCGAAGGCGCCGACAAAACTATGGCACCGCTCGGCGATATAGCTTTCCGCGCGCTCGTAACCCGCATCGCGCATGGCGGCCGTGTCAAAGTCGTTGAGCGGATCGTAAAGCTCGATTGCCCAGCCTGTCCGGCGATAGGGCGAACTTGCGCTTGCCATGGCTAGAGCGTGTCGCGCGCTCGTTACTCTTTCGCGCAAGGCGCGCATGCCGGCGAGGCTGCCATCTGGCTTGCTCGCGCTGCCGTCTAAGCTTTTTCCGGCGCGAAAATGCTCCATAAAATCCTCGATCAGCACGCGCTCGGGCACGCCAGCAACAATCAATAGCCTATGCACGAAGCGCTTCTGATCGAGAAAGTCGAGCGCCGCCTTTGCCAGCACGAAATCCGACCCGGGCGCGAGTTGGGTAACGAGTGTGACGCAGTGTTCCGTACCCTGAGCGAGCGCTTTCGGCAGGATGGTCTCAACGAGCTCGTGGCGCATCCACGCCGCCTCGGCCTCATCGATGCCATTGTGCCCAATCAGCCCAATCCAATGATCGACGCGGATGAGGTCGCCCGCGGGTTGCGTCGAGCGTTTGAGCAAGACGCGGCCGTCGAGCAGCCTCACTTGATCGCGGTCATAGTCCTTGGCTGACTCATCGAGCTCGCTATAGGGCACGAGATCAGGATGTATTTTGCGCCGGTTATCGCGCCGCGCACCGTGAACCCACCCATCGATGCGGCGATCAGCGCACCAAGATTCGTGCTCGAGCACTGCGAGACGCTCAACGAGATCCGGACGATCCGCCAAGTCCAAATTGAACGCGAGGTCCAAGCCCAGCCCCATCGGAACATAGCAACCGGCACTTGCCAGCTTGGCCTTGAGATGGTCGGCCGCACGGCGATTAGATTGCCGGTAAGTCTCCGGCAATGCAGTCCAGTC
>JBAQHC010000064.1:0-2221 GCA_049288095.1 Alphaproteobacteria bacterium
GCACCGTGGAGAGCCACATCTACCGGGCCTGCACCAAGCTCGACGTCACCGATCGTGACCAGCTGGCGGCCATCGTGGGGCAATCGACGGCGAATTAGCGAAGCTTAAGCGGCGTAGCGAAGCTTAAGCGGCGTAGCCGTGAATGTTGAGTCAAGTTGGTTGCTTGGGTCGTGTTCGGTTCAGGCGGCGAGTCCGGCTTGATGGGTGAGGTCGTTGAAGGCGATTTGGTAGGCGCGGGCCGCCTTGCGGAGCGCGGTCGGCTGGGGTGGACTCGGGTCGCTGGTCTGAGCGAGGCCGGTTCGGAGCAGGTGGTCGTGGGCGTGGGTGAACAGCAGCGCGTGCTGCAGCCCGGTGTCGGTGACACGGTATCGGCGGCTGCGGGGGATGCGTTCGATGAGCCGGTGGGCGCGCAGGCGCCGCAGGTCGTAGGTCATCTGGCCGGCGGTGATGTCCTCGAATCGTTTGCCGAGGAGGGGCGCGGTGAGGGCGCGCAGCTCACGGTTGGTGAATCCGTGAGGCAACAGCCGGTGGACGAGCAGGGCCCGCAGCAGGGCGTGAACCCTGGTGTCGCCGAAGCGCAATCCGGGGATGCGGGTGCCCTGGCCGGTGACGACCGGGGTGGTGAGATCGGTAAAGGCCTTCGCGCCGCGGATCGGGTCGTGGCTGATGGTTTGGACGCCGAGCAGGCGCCTGTTGGCGGTGAAGCCGAGCTGCCGCAGGTCGGGCAGGCTGGTCAGCCGTTTGGATACGCGGAAGTCGTGCGGGTTGTTGATGGTGGTCTCGGTGCGTAGCGCTCTCCCTTGCTTGTGGTACTGCTTGATTTTGGTGTGCTTGTAGTCGACGTGCAGCGATGGGACGACGCCGTCGGTGATCACCCGAGTGCGGAACCGGCCCGGTGTCGGACGACGGCCCCGGCGCAGGATTCGGCGGTTGAAGATCAGCCCGACGTGGTCCGGGCGGCCGATGTCGAGGTTGTCGCGGATGACCTGCTCGAAGAAGATCCGCCCGGACACCGGCGCATCCAGCATCTGGGTCAGCGAGAACTCCGGCTGCTGGATCGACAGCTCGTAGCGGTAGCCGGCGGCCTCGTCGTCGTCGGTGAACGGGCTGGGCAGGATCGCCAGCCACTTGCGCAGCAGCGCGTCGATCTGCTCGGGTCCCAGGCTGTCGCAGATCGCCTGCACCGCCGCGACGTCGTCGACCGCGGCGAACCCGTTGTCGAGCGCTTCGAACCCGATGCCGGCCTTGGCGGCCTGGCGTTTGGCCCACTCGTTGCCGTTGATGCACAGCTTGCCGGTATAGGGGAAGTAGGTACTGAACTTGACGAAGAACGGGCCGAAATCCTCATCGACGCAATAGAAATAGAAGTAGTTGATGAACGCCGTGGAACGCACCAGCCACGCGTAGGGCTCCCCGGCCTGGTTGTAGCGCCGCTGGGTGCGCCACACCAGCGCCTTTTCCTGCGCCCGGCCGACGAACAACACCCCCTCGGTGCCGGTGAACCGGGCCAGGAACTGCTGGGCCACATCGTCTTTGCGTTCCTTGCCGAACGAGACCAACTCCAGCCCGCGCGCGGCGACGAACCCATGGATGTCGGCGACGAACGCCTTCGTCATCGGATCCATCAGCGCAGTGGAGGCGTAGTGGTGGCCGCGGTGGCCGACGAAGAAACCCTGCACCCCGGCGCCGTAGGCCAGCCGCGGGACCCACACGTTGAGAAACATGCGGTCGATGCACTCGACCTCGAACACCGTGTGATCGGACAAGACATCACCGGCACTGCGCGCTACGGTCATGATGGGCTCCGGTTCGGACGGGCGGCCGGCAACGGCCTACCAACCGCGTTCTGCGGTTCATACACCCGATCGACACGATTCGACCAGGGTCTTCATCCCGTCCGGACCGAAGCCCCCAAGCGACACCAGCCAACATGCCCGTCGGGATGGGGCGAAGCCCGGCTAGTTAATTAACCCACGCGTAATTAGCCAAGTACAAAGTCAGCAAGTACGTCTTCTCGCACCGTTTCTTTTAGCGTCAGCCATGCGTCTTCGTCTCGAGCCAGATTATATTCGGGCTGAACCGACTTGGCTTTACGCGCATTGTATTCGTGCCGGAGCGTTTGACGTGCCTTCGCGATAACTGGATCCACATGTTGCGAGAAGGTTGCAGACGATGCGGTGAGAGTCGCATAATCTTTGAACGTGCTCGACTTAATCGATTC
>JBAQHC010000065.1:0-3157 GCA_049288095.1 Alphaproteobacteria bacterium
GTACCAAGATCAGGTGTTGGAGGTTGCGCGCCTAGTCCTACAAAACTCAACGCGGACCCTAAAAGTATGACCCAGCCGACGTCCAGTGTCACCTTCGTCAAGATTGGACCGAGGCAGTTCGGAAGGATTTCGCTGAATATTGTATGGGAGGAACTTGCACCCATCACCTCAGATGCTTGGACAAAGTATTCATTTCTCATTGCGGACACCGTGTTGTAGGTCAACCTGGTGTACCAAGGCCACCACATTAAGGATACAGCCATCATTGCGTTAAACACGCTTGGAGTTAGTACTGCCGCAATAGATAATGCCAGTACCAGTGGGGGCACGGCTATGAACATGTCTGCTATTCTCATTATCAGGGTATCTATCCAAGTCCCTCTGTAGTATCCTGCTATCAATCCCAGTATTACACCAGGCGGAACGACGAGCGCTAAGACTACTGCAGCCATCATGAGAGAGTATCTGAATCCAAAGATGATTCTGCTCAGGACGTCCCTGCCAATTTCATCGGTGCCAAACAGATAAGTGGAGCCAGGGGGTTGGAGTGCGTGTGGAAAGTCTGTGAATAGACCCGCATGCTGAGGATAGGGAGCCACAAAAGGAGCGGCGAAAGCTATTATTACTGTAGCGACAGAAATCACGAGTCCTACTATGGATAGCGGGCTTCTTGAGAATCTATACCACTTTCTTTTCAGGTCGAACCTGGTTGAAAACTTCCTAAGATTCTCAATCATTCCGATCCGCATTATTCGCCTCTCTCCATCAACCTGATCCTAGGATCCAAGTATGCGACTACGATGTCTACCAATATGTTTGCGATAGCATAGATGATGCCTATGACCAGAACCAACGCAACTATTCCGTTAAGGTCTTTGTTCAACATATATCTTATGCCAAGCTGGGAGAAGCCTGGCCAATTGAACACCGTCTCGACGAGAAAGGCGTTGGCCAGCAACGCGGCTATGTCCAAACCCATTACCGTAACCGCAGGAATCAGAGATGGCTTGAGCAGATATTTGAATGTTATAGTCCTTTCAGGCAAGCCTTGAGCTGTCTCCATTGATATGTAGTCCTTATCCTTGTTCTCAACCATTCCAGCTCGTATTATCCGCGCGTCTTGCAACATGCCCCCCATGCAAAGTGCCACTGCAGGCAACACCATGTGATACACTTGATCCACCGCATTTGTGCCGGGTCCTTGGACTGGGAACCATTTCAGCCACAAACCGAATACTAGCTGGAATATTATGGCTAGCACGAAGGCTGGGATAGATATTCCCACGTAAGAGACTATCCTGACGATGTTGTCGGGCCACTTGTAGGAGTATCTGCCTGCGACCACACCAAGGGCAAAAGCTCCGGTCACTGAAAAAACGGCAGCTAGACCTATCAGCTCAAGGGATGCGGGAAGGTATTGAATAATATCGAGTGTGACGCTTTGCCTTGTGAGGGTAGAATAGCCCAAGTTCCCATGGAAGACATCGTTCAGCCAGTAAAAGTATTGTGTGTATAGTGGCTGGTTCAGTCTCAGTTGAATCCTCAACTGATCAACGACCCACTTTGGGGCATCAGGGCCGGCCAGCATCAGCGCAGGATCTCCAGGCAGTACTCTCGACAGTACGAAGACCAGCACAGACAGACCAAACAAGGAGAAAATCACCAAGAATGTTCTTCTTGCAATATAGGCCCAAATGTTCATGATACTCACGGCACAGTGAAGATATAAAAAGGTGGGAAGAAACTTAAAAAGTCTTTCACTTTCAACGCTTTCTGCAGGTGCAGCGAGAATGGGGATGAAACAGGTGCTTGCCTCGCATGCTGAAGCTATCGATGACGTAGTGAAAAGCGTTCACGCTACGCATTTGAACAAAGAAAAAAAAGGTTTCTGAAGTTTAGACAGTCTTGCCTGTGCTAATGTGATTCAATTTTCCAGAGTCTGTACACCCTATCGTAGCCCATTATCGTCTGTGCTTGAGATGGGTTTACAACGTTCGGAATCTTGACGTAGTTCTGAATAGCAACCGTGATCCTGATGTCGTAGATGAATATGCTCGGGCAAATAGCCATTATCTGTTTTTGAATGTTCGCGTACTTGATGAACCTCTCGGTCGAGTTCACCGTTGACAAGGCATCTTGTATCATCGTGTCTATTGTGCTGTTTTGGAGCCACTCGCCCTGCTTCCACGAACCAGTACCAGCTGACATATACCTTGATGTTAGCAGAGCGCCGGCTTCAGGATAGTCAGAATCCACTAGTATGTTGTAGATGTGAGCGGTGGTGTTTTCGTTGGCCATTTCCTGCACTACCAAGGTCCAAGGTGTTTTGACCAGCTGAACATTCAGCCCAGTCGCGTTGTTGACAGCCGAGGCGAAGAGCAGCGCATCCTTTTCTCTCTCGGGGACATCTGCGATCCAGTGGAAATAGATTGGATAATTGCCTGGGTTATTGACTATGTCTGGGTAATACTTGGACAGCTTAAGCTCTGCTTGAGCCGCAGTAGCGTTGGTGGAGTATATTTGCGTGTTTGCATATCCTCCTACTCCGTAGGGCACACAGGATGTCGCCAAATTGTACCTTGCGTATATCTGTGACATTATGTCGCTATAGGGGCAGGCGAATGCCAAGGCTCTTCTGACGTGTACATCATCCAGCGGTGGGTCCTTCGTGTTCAGCATGAAGTAGTATTCGGAAGTCTGTGGCCAGCTGACATCAGTGATGTTTGTCGCTTGTCCCAGCGTAGCTAGATTCTCGGCGGAAAGCCATGAATCCGTTACTTCCAGCTCTTGACTCTCCATTTCGTTTACCTCCGTGCTTGAACTGCCCGTGGTCCACAGCGCCGTTACGTTGGTAGGGGCAAGAGGATCCACAGTGTTCCAGTAATTGCTGACGAGGTTGTACTTGAACCATTGTGACACGCTGGCATCCACAACCGTGTAAGCTCCTGAACCAGCATCATGCGTGGTCAGCCAAGCAGTAGCATAGTCTCCAAAGTCGACGCCGTATGCTCCAGGCTTCACGAGGTTAGCCATTACCTGTGCTTTTTCAACGATGTAGAGCCTCACGAGCGAGGTTAAGAACGGGCCAAAAGTCGTGTTTAGTGTGAACGCTGCTACGTTCCCGCTTGCGACAGCATTGGTCACGTAAGGTGTGAAT
>JBAQHC010000066.1:0-1913 GCA_049288095.1 Alphaproteobacteria bacterium
GGTCAGCGCCACCGCCAGGACAGCTAGCACAACGGGCATGAAGCGGTGCCCCAACGCTGTGCGCAGGCGTGGGAGTGCCAAGCGTCACCTCAGGTAGCCGCGGGGTCGGCCGGCTATTTCTTGCAGAACTCCTCGAAGCTGCCGCCCAGCAGGGCGCGGACGTCGCGGCGGATGTCGGCCTCGGTGGGCCGCCAGCCGGCCAGGAAGCTGTCGCGGAACTTTTCGGCCAGGATGTCGGCCAGGATCGTCCGCATGTGCGCCCACTTGTAGATGACCTGCTCCAGCACGCGGGCATCGCTGTGCTGGGCGGTGAAGGCCGTGCCCAAAAGCTCCAGGCGCATCCGCGTCATCTCCTCGATGATGCTGGGATTGTTGCAGAACCACCAGCAGCCCTCCACGTGCAGATGGCCGAACTTGCGGGCCAGCACGCACAGCTCCTGCTGGTTCACCCGCGATAGCACCGTCGCGATGAACTTGGCGTCGGGATGCTTGATCAGCAGGTTCTGCAAAGCCGTCATGTCGCTTTCGCCCACGCCGTCGCCGCCGTCGCCCAAGGCGGGATTCAAATGCTTGCGGACGCCCATCATCATCGCCACCGGCAGGCCGAACTGCTTGGCCGTCGGCAGGACGACCTGGTCCATGACCTTGGAGCTTATCGTCGGGGAGGGGTAGGCGAAGTCCGGCGGCAGCGACGCGGCCAGGTACACGGGCTTGAGAATCTTGACCCACTCCGCCAGGAACTTGCGGGCCTGGGCGAAGGCCGCCGCCCCGCCCGTCGCAGCCGTCTTGTAACCAGCCGCCCGCATGGCCTTGGCCGCCGACGGCCAATCCACGATCAGCGTGTCGATCCGCAGGGCGGTCTTGAAACGGTCGGACACGGGCAGGCCGGCCTTCCAGTATTTGGCCTCCTCAGCCACGAAGGGGTTATTGGTCATCACAAGGTAGTCGATGTTGGCCAGCTTGAGGACCTTGGGCAGATAGTCCTCCAGCTTCTGGCCGGCGAACCAGCGGCGGACGCCGCTCAAGTCCCGCCGGCTCGACCCCAAACCCAGCGTCCACAACGTCGTCAGCAAACCGCGGGCGGACTCGCTCAGCGGCCCGCGACGCACGAACAGGTGCTCCCACACCACGTCGGCCTGGGCGGTCTTGGACATGGCCCAGAACTTCTTGTACGTCAACTCGCGCGGGGTCACCATGAACGTCTCGGCCACCAGATAATGGAAGGTCAACAGCTCGTCGATGCCCCACAGCAGCATCTTGCCGTGAGAAGGCGGAAACAGATGCGTGTGGATATCCGATATGGTGACGCCGGCAACCGTCTGGCGCACGGTGGCCTCGACGGCGCCGAGATCATTTAACTGGGGCATGTCATGCTCTCCTTCAAGCTCGGGGGTGTGGTTGTGCTTGTTTATCGTTCGTGCGGGTCGGTATCGCGATACAAGCGATGTTCGACAATGTAACGCGCGACGGCGTCGGGCACCAGATAGCGAATGGATTGGCCCGCGCGGACGCGGCGGCGGATGTCGGTGGAGGAAATGTCGATCAGCGGCGTGGCCACCAGGCCCTCGTGCAGGCGGCGGAGGTGGCGATCTTCCAGCTTGCCCGCCAGGTGAGCCAGGGCGGCCTCCGCGCCGCCGTTGGTCGGGCGGGTGGCTACGAGGATGCTCGCCAGCTCCAGCACCTCCCCGACGCGATGCCAGTGCGGCAGATCCGCCAGGGAGTCCGCCCCGATCAGCCAGTGCAGCTTTTCTCCCAGACCCACCCGCGGCTGAAGGGCCTGGAGCGTGTCCAGCGTGTAGCTGGGGCCCTGTCGCTTCAGCTCCAGGTCGCAGACGTCGAACAGCTCGTCGCCCTCGACGGCCAGCTTGACCATGGCCAACCGGTCGGCGGCTGAGGCACAGGCGGGCGGTTTG
>JBAQHC010000067.1:0-2106 GCA_049288095.1 Alphaproteobacteria bacterium
TGCCGCAGTAAAACAGCGCGAATTCAACGAGATGTTCGACTTCCGCCACTATGAGACAATCACCGGTCATCTCGCGCTCTACTATCAAACGCCGTTCCATAACATCGATCTGCATCTTCTCTATGGCCGCTATCTCGCCAAGGATTGGGGCACGACGATCGAAGTGTCGCGGCGATTTGACAATGGCGCCGAAGTCGCCGCGTTTGCGACCTTCACCAATGTCCCCTTCTCGAAATTCGGTGAAGGCTCTTTTGACAAAGGGATCAGAATTACGATCCCCTTCGACTTCTACTCGCTCTTCTCGAGCCGCCAGTCGACAACTGTCGAACTTAAGCCGCTCTCGCGCGATGGCGGTGCAATCCTCCAAGAAGGGTACAGACTCTACCCGCTCGTACGTTCGCTCTCTTATGGTGAGGCCTACAGGACCTTCGATGAGTTCCTCAGCAACCAATAAAGAGAAGCGGCTTTCGCGAAGAACCCTCTTCGCCGGAGGGCTCACCTCGGCGCTGCTTGCCGGATGCGCTAACCCAGCGCTCTTGGAGCGCAATATTCGGGCCGTCGCAAAGCCGCTTTTCGACCGCTCGGGGCGAGAGCTGACGCGTGATCAGGTGGCGCAATTCTCTGCAGCGTCGATTTCGCTTGAAGTCGGAAACGGTTTGCCCAAGCTCCTCTTGCTCACGGCTGTCAACGGGCCGGACCATGTTTGGGGCGTGAGCGGCCAAACAATTCTTCAAACACGCGGCGGGCGCCTCGTCGCGACCGGCGGCCTTCAGCACGACCTTAAGCACTCGGATAACATATCGGCCGATCCGGCCGAGGGCGCCCTCCTCACCTCGAACGGCGCAACCTGCTCACGGCTCCTCGATTTCCCCGACGATTATGGAGCCGCGTGCCAAGCCGACTCGAAATTTCATGTTGAGGAGCCCGAAACGCTCACGATTCTCGGTGCGCGCCTGGAGACGATCCGGGTGAGTGAGCGCGTGCATGTCAGCAGCATCGGCTGGCATCACACAAACAAATTTTGGGCCGATACGAGCACGGGGATGGTTTGGCGCAGCCGGCAACACGCCCACCCGGATATCGATGCCTTGACGATTACGACATTGCGGCCATCCAATGTCTAAGGCGCGTTATAGAAGCACTATAGGACGCGTCCGAAGCACTGGTGGGACAGCAAATGACTGGACGAGCTGCCTTGTTCCTCGATCGCGATGGCGTCCTCAACGAGGACCTGGGCTACGTAAACCGATGGGAGGATTTTCGCTGGATACCCGGTGCACGCAGGCTGATCAAACGCTTCAATGACGCCGGTTGGCTTGTGATTGTCTTGACCAATCAGGCAGGCGTTGCGCGCGGCTATTATGATGAAGCTGCCGTTGCGAAATTGCATTCAGAAGTCAATGGCGACCTTGCAGGCGTCGGTGCGCGAATCGATGCTTTCTACTATTGCCCCTATCATGAGGATGCCAAAATCGAACGTTATCGCATCGCCGATCATCCCGATCGCAAGCCCAATCCGGGCATGATCTTGCGCGCCGCGGAAGACTGGAAAATCGATCTTGCGCGTTCGTTGATGATTGGCGACAAGCCCTCGGATATGGAGGCGGCAAGGCGCGCTGGCGTTGAAGCGCTACTGTTTTCGGGAGGAGACCTCGAAGCGTTCATCGACATGCATCGCGCTGGTTTTCTCAGGGCTTAAGAAGAATCGCGGTGAATTCGCGGCAGCGCGTGCCCAAGATCTCCGGCGCATTGAATAGTGCGTGCAGGTTTTGGTTGTTGAGGCTAATAAGGCTGTCGCTGCGCGTTCCGATGGGGACTTTCATGAGTTCGGCACAACGCAGGCCTGCCCAAATTAACTGCCACGGTACCTGAACGAACGCGACCTCGCGCCCATACGCCCGCGCGATTTCTTCAAGGATTGATCTCAGCGCCCAAGCTTTCTCATGAGCAATCGTGATCGGAACAGTTGTGGCCGGCGGACCAAGCGCCAAGCAGCGGCTTATCGCTGCCACCAAATCGTCCTCGTGCACGAGGAATTGCGGCTGCAATCCGCGGCCCGGCAACGGCATCACCCTCGAATGTTTCACGCGCTCGGCAAGCTGGCCG
>JBAQHC010000068.1:0-1512 GCA_049288095.1 Alphaproteobacteria bacterium
GTGTTGGTCAAAGCGCGCAGATTGCCGCAGATGTCCGGGCGCCCTCGCGTCGACAGTGCCGCGACTTGTGCTGGCCGACTCAGATGGCGCCGCCCGGTCGGTGCCGCGAGACTATTGCGCTCCAACGCAACGAGCGGCTAGACTCCGATGGAACCGATTCCGGAACCGATTCCGGAACCGATTCCGACACCGACGTCGGGGCCGGTTCAGTCAACAAACCAGGAGACAGATAATGCGAAACAAAAGAGCAATGGCGCTCGGCTTGGCCGCCGTTAGTTCACTCGCTCTCGCGGCATGTTCCGCGGGAGGTGCCAGTTCGAGTAGCCCGGGTGGCGATGCAGACGAGGTCACAATCGAGTGGTGGCACATCCAGACGCAGGAACCGATGCGGACCACATGGGAGGGACTTGCTTCGGACTTTGAGGCGGAGCACCCCAACGTCACCATTGAGATCAAGGTTCAGAATGATCCCGAATTCAATACCGGGATCGATGCCCGCGCACAGGCGGGTGACATGCCCGACCTGTTCCAGACGTGGGGCGGTGGAACCCTGGCACAGCAGGTGGACGCCGGCCTCGTGCAGGACCTGACGGAGTCGACATCGTCATGGATTTCCACGATGACGTCGGGTTCGGTCGCCGGGCTCCAGATCGACGGAAGACAGTATGCGATTCCGTACGACTCGGGCTTGGTGGGTTTCTGGTACAACAAGGCGCTGTTTGCGCAGGCAGGGATTTCGGCGCCGCCGACGTCATGGGACGATTTCCTTGCAGACGTCGATGCACTGCGAGCTGCAGGAATCACGCCGATCGCAGTCGGTGCGGCAGACAAGTGGCCCGCGATGTTCTGGTGGGCAGAGGGTGGTCTCGCGGAGGGCGGAAGTGCTCCCTTCATCGAAGCCGCCGAGACGGGCAACTTCTCGACGGAGGCATTCATCGCCGCAGGCGACCGCATCAAGCAGTTGGTGGACGCGAATGCTTTTCAGGAGGGATTCCTTGGGACGGCATATGCCGAAGCCGGCGGAGCGGCGAGCCTTGTCGCAAATGGTGAAGCGGCCATGCAGCTTCAGGGAAGTTGGGACCCTGGAACGCAGGCAAGTGTTGCGGCAAACGGTGTGGGCCTAGGCGATGACCTCGGCTGGTTCCCATACCCGGGCGGTGCAACCGACGAGAGCATTGGATTCGGAGGAATCAATGGATTCGCTGTGGGCAAGGACGCCCCCGCGGCAACCGTTGAGTTCCTCGAGTTCCTGCTCACGGTGGACTCCCAGAAGAAGCTCGGTGCCAGTGGGCAGCTGCTTCCTGTGACCATCGGCGCGGAAGACTCGATCGAGAACCCGTTCCAGCGTCAGATCCGTGACGCGCTCGGACAGCTCGATTACCTTCAGGTCTTCCTCGACCAGGCGTACCCGCCTGCCGTGGGCGCCGCGATCAACGACAACGTTCAGGCCATCTTCGCCGGAACGCTGACGCCGACAGAGGCCGCTGACGCGATCACCGCGGTGGCGCAACA
>JBAQHC010000069.1:0-9854 GCA_049288095.1 Alphaproteobacteria bacterium
TTGGAGAGCGCCGCGCCGGCTAGGCGTCTACAGGGCTGGTTAGAAGCAGGTTGGCCTTAGCAGGAAGGGCTCGCCTTTCGGCCCGGCTCAGCTAGACTCCTCCCCATGTCGATTTCCGATGATCCATTCGATCTCGGCCGTGAGCCCGAGGAGGCGCCGCGCGAGGCCGCTCGCACGCCTGCGCGCGCGGAGGCGCCTTATCTGCGCGGCCTCAATGACTGCCAGCGCGAAGCGGTCGAGGCGCTCGATGGGCCGGTCTTGGTGCTCGCCGGGGCCGGTACGGGTAAGACGCGGGTCTTGACGACGCGCCTTGCGCACATTCTTGCCACCCGGCGTGCCTGGCCGGGCCAGATCCTTGCGGTCACTTTCACCAACAAGGCCGCGCGCGAGATGCGCGAGCGCATCGGTGCGCTGATCGGCGGCGTGGTTGAGGGCATGCAGTGGCTCGGCACTTTCCATTCGCTGGGCGCGAAGATCCTGCGCCGGCATGCCGAGCTTGCGGGCCTCAAATCCAACTTCACGATCCTCGATACCGACGATCAAATCCGGTTGATCAAACAAGTGATGCAGGCCGAGGACATCGACGAGAAACGCTGGCCGGCGCGCGTCTTTGCCGGAATGCTCGACAAATGGAAGAACCGCGGCTGGGCACCGGAGAACGTGCCGGCTGCCGAGGCGGAGGGCTTTGCCAATGGCAAGGCGATCGACCTTTATAAGCTCTATCAGCAGCGCCTGAAGACTCTGAACGCGGCCGACTTCGGCGATTTGCTGCTCGAGAACTTGCGCATCTTCCAGAACAACCCTGATGTTCTGGCGGATTATCGGCGCCGTTTCGTCTACATGCTGGTCGACGAATATCAAGACACCAATGTCGCGCAATATTTGTGGCTGAGATTGCTCGCGCAGGGCCACCGCAACATCTGCTGCGTCGGCGACGATGACCAATCCATCTATGGCTGGCGCGGCGCCGAGGTCGATAACATCTTGCGCTTTGAGAAGGATTTTCCGGGCGCGAAAGTCATCCGTCTCGAGCAGAATTATCGCTCGACGCCTGAAATTCTCGGCGTTGCTTCGGGTTTGATCGCCGCCAACGCCGGGCGTCTCGGCAAAACGTTGTGGACGCAGGCCGGCAAGGGTGAGCCCGTCACCGTCATGAGCGCCTGGGACTCGGAAGGCGAAGCGCGGCTGGTCGGCGATGAGATCGAGAGCCTCCAATCGAAGGGCCGCAAGCTATCCGAGATCGCAATCCTGGTGCGCGCAAGCTTTCAAATGCGCGAGTTCGAAGAGCGGTTTCTGACGCTGGGCATCAACTATCGCGTCATCGGCGGCCCGCGCTTTTATGAGCGCTCCGAGGTGCGCGATGCGCTGGCTTACTTTCGCGTTGTGCAGCAGGAAGATGATGATCTCGCCTTCGAGCGCATTTTCAACAAACCGAAGCGTGGGCTCGGCGACAAGGCGCTGCAGGTGTTGCAGACGACCGCGCGCGGGTCTGGCACATCGCTGATGCGTGCGGCGCGCGCCCTCGCCGCTACCGAGGAGCTTGCGCCCAAGGCGCGTACGATCCTTTCGCAGCTTGTGCAGAGCTTTGATCGCTGGCACTTGGCGATGGGCCAGATCTCGCATCTCGATCTCGCCGAGATGATCCTGGATGAGTCCGGCCTCACAGAGATGTGGCAGAACGACAAATCGCCCGATGCGCCGAGCCGGCTTGAAAACCTCAAAGAGCTTGTGCGCTCGATGGAGGATTTCGAAAATCTTGCCGGCTTTTTGGAGCATGTGTCGCTGGTGATGGAAGCGACCGAAGAGGATGGCTCGAACGAAAAAGTTACGCTGATGACTCTTCATGCGGCGAAAGGGCTTGAGTTTCCAGTCGTGTTTTTGCCCGGCTGGGAGGAGGGGTTGTTTCCGAGCCAGCGCACGATGGATGAAAGCGGCATTGCCGGCTTGGAGGAGGAGCGGCGCCTCGCTTATGTGGGTCTCACGCGCGCGAGGGAAAAGGCCTTCATCTCGTTTGTGGCCAACCGGCGCACGCATGGCTCGTGGACGTCGGCGATTCCGTCGCGCTTTGTCGATGAGCTGCCGGAAGCGATGCTCGAACGGCGCGTCGATGAGCATTCCGGCTTTGCAAGCTTCGGGCAGGGCTCGCGCTTCGATGATGCCGAGCGCTTCAATTCAGGCTACGAAAGCCCAGGCTGGAAGCGCGCCAAAGCCGGCGGCGGCTTTGACGCACGGCGGCCGATTGTGATCGACGAGAATGCCGAGCTTGTGGCAACCAGCGATCCGCGCGCCGCGAGCTACAAGAGCGGGGAGCGCGTGTTCCATCAGAAGTTCGGCTATGGCGAAATCAAGCGCGTCGACGGCAACAAGCTCACCGTCGATTTCGACAAAGCGGGCGAGAAGCGCGTCATCGACACATTCGTCGATCGCGTTTGATCAGCATTCAACCTCCCCCTTGCGGGGAGGTCGAAAATCGCGCATGCGATTTTCGGGTGGGGATCGATTACTCCAAACCCCCACCGATCTGCCTTCGGCAGATCTGCCTCCCCGCAAGGGGGAGGCTGAAGGATTGGCCGATGACTGAGACCGCTCCCTATTTCCAACTCACATTGGACGCGCCGGAAGGTGACGCGCTGATGATTGCGGGCGCGCTCGAAGGCTTTGGCGCGCCGATGCCGCAATCGGTGAGCGTGCGGCGCATGGGGCGCGCCGTGCCGTGGCGCATCGAAGCGATCTTTGGCGAGCCGCCGGATACGGATGCGCTTCAGCAATTCCTCGCCGACATTGCGCCAGGGCTCTCCGCAAAAATCGAGCCGCTGGCTGAAGAGAATTGGGTCGCGCTTAGCCAGAGCAAATTGCCGCCGATCCGGACCGCGCGCTTCTATGTGCGCAACTATAATGGCGTGCTGCCGGAAGATCTGGGCGCGCGCAAGATCATCACCATTGAAGCGGGCCTCGCTTTCGGCACCGGCCATCACGCCTCGACGCATGGCTGTCTTTTGATGCTCGAAGAGCTTGCCAAGCTTGGCTTCAGGCCACGCCGCGCGCTTGATCTCGGTGCCGGCACGGCGCTGCTTGCGATTGGTGCGCACAAACTTTGGCCGGAAGCAGTGATCACCGCGAGCGATATCGACCCGGTCGCAGTTGAAGTCGCCCGCGCCAATGCCCGCGCGAGCGGCGCGCCTTCTATCCGCCATATGGTTGCTCCAGGCTTCAGGCATCCGGCGCTCCAGGCCGCGCATCGCTTTGACCTTGTCCTTGCCAATATTCTCGCCAAGCCGCTCATCCGCCTTTCCCGCGAGATCGCCCGCCACGCGCAAAGCAATGCGCGCCTCATTCTCTCTGGAATTCTGGATGAGCAGGCCGCGGGCGTCATCGCGGCTTATCGCGCAGCAGGCTTTTCGCTTATCAAGCGGCGGGACCTTGAGGGCTGGTCGACGCTTCTGATGCGCGCACCATCGCAGAGTGAGCTTAGGGCAGCCACGCAGTCTGCGGCGTTCCAGCCATCGGATCTTGTTGCGTAAGGCGAAGCGTTATTTCTTGCGGAAGGCGTCGAGGCTGACGACAGCGCCTTTTTCGTCGAGCTTGCGCGCCGGCCGCGCCGGCTCCGGCTCCGGCTTCGGCAGGGCTGCTGCGTCCGCATTGAAGCGCGACGGCGTAACCGGCGTTGGCGTGCCCGCCGTCGCCACAGGCTGAAGCTGCAGCTGAAGCTGAACCGCAGGATCGCTGAACATTGTCAGCGCGTGGAACGGGATCCGCAAAGGCTGCATCACTTGGTTGAACTTGAGCGAGACCGAGAAGCCTTCTTCATCGACTGCCAAATCCCAAAATTGGTTCTGCAGAACGATCGTCATTTCCTCGGGATATTGTGCGCGCAGGGCATCTGAAATTTCGACATCTTCTGCATCGGTGCGGAAGCTGATGAAGAAGTGATGATTGCCGGGCAGACCTTCTTTGACAACGCGCTTCATAGCCAACTTGACCAAGTAGCGTTGCGCTTCCCGGATGAGCAGTTCATATCCCATCCGATCTTTGGACATGTTTGCCGTCATTTCTCTCAGCACCCTTATCCGGAATTACACAGCCGAATAAGCAAAAGAGTCAATGCCGTGCTCCATGCTTGCGGGCTATCCGCCATGTGCATCATGCGTTTCCGCTTTGTTACCAACCGCGATGCCAGCATCCTCGGCCATCATTTCGAGAAGGTTTAGCTTCTCTGCATCCGGCATGCCTTGGCGCGTCATTGCTTCATCGAAGTGGCGGGCCATTTCATCGAATTCGGCCGGGCCAAAAGGTTGGCCGTTGCGGTCGACAACACCCACCTTCCGTGCCTCGCGCAAGAATTTCTGGCGGTCGCCTTGCGTGAGCGCGCTGAACCATTGGGTGACTGCCCGCGAGGGCCCAAGCGCACCCGTAACGCCAAAGCCGCAGGCCTTGAGCGCCAAAGTCGGCTCAAGCACGCCGCTCGCATCGCCGCCGGCGCCGGGCCCGCCAAAGCCGGCAACGTCTTCACCTGGCGTGCTGCCGTTTGGTAATGAAGCGTTATTACAAGTCAGGTCTTGCGCCGGCGCGTGATCAATTCTTGCCAGGCTCGCGGCAGCAACCGAAGCAAAGATGGCGGCACGCAACAGACGCATGAAGCAGACGCTCTCCAACACGCGGGCGCAATTCGGCCCGCGCTGAGATTAAGCTCGCGCCTCTTGAGGAAGTGTTAGGTCCTGCACGCGCCCCTGGCCGCAACGCTCACGCCATGCGAGGCGGCAACGCAGGAGTTGCTGTAGGTCTTGCCGTCGCAACCGCATACCGGCGCATAGATCATCGGGCACATTTCGGGCTTCGGCTTACAGGTGCCGGAAGCGTCGGCGATCTTTTTGCACGCGCCCTCCTCGTAAGCACAATATTCCTTCTCGCCCTTGCATCGAATGCCGGCGATGCCGCCGCACATTTTGGGCGCGTCAGGAGCGGGAGTCGTCTTGGCGGGCGGTGGCGGCGGCGCCACATCGGCGCTTGCCTGGTTCGCAGCGCACGAGAGCAAGCCTAGCGCGGACACGACGATCAAAAAGGCCTTCAGCATCGACTTTCCTCCCTCAGGCATCGCAAGACACCCGCGCGCGAGCCTAGCACTTTACCCGTCAGGGGGCACGCGCAAGGAACGCATCGAGGTCGGCGAATGAGGCGAACACGAGATCCGCACCGGCATCGGCGAGCATCCCGTCATGTCCCGGCAGGCAGTGCCCGCCGGCCGTGAAGCCTGCTGCAATCATGCCGGCCGCTTTCGCGCCCTTGATGCCGTTCGCGCTGTCTTCAATGACGAGCGTTGTCTCGGGCACGGCGGCGATGCGTTCTGCCGCATAGAGAAAGAGATCGGGCGCCGGCTTGCCGCGCTTCACATGCTCGGCGGAATAGACGTGATCGCCAAATGCCGGCTTCAGCTCCGTCTTTTCAAGTTTCCAGTTGAGCGATTGCAAAAGCGAGGAGGAGGCAACGGCTTTGGGCACTTGGAGCGCCCTCACAAGCTCCAACGCCCCTGCGATCCGCGTAAGCTTGGCCCCGAAGCTTTCACGCAAACGGGTTGTGATCGTAGCTGAAAAGTCTGCAGGTAAGGCCCGGCCCGTGATCGCGCGGGCATCGGCGTCGAGCTCCGCAAGATAAGCGCGATGCGGCAAGCCGAGAAAGCGGCGGTGGTATTCCGCAACGTCATAGTGCAAGCCCACTTCAGCGAGCGTGCGGAGCTCGACCTCAAGGCCCAAGACCTCGCTGTCGATCAAGACGCCGTCGCAATCGAAGATGATCGCCGTGATGTTGGCCGCTACCGGCATGGACTTCGCTCTTTGTGCTGGGGCGCGGAAACTCTCACGAGGGCGCCCCGCACGCCAAATGACATCGTGTTGCGGTTTGTTGCGGGCCGTCCAAAAGCTTCGGGGCCCGTGAGGGGCCCCGAAGTGGGCGGCTTCTGTTGCCACGTGCCGCCCGAACGCCGCATACCGTTAGGCTGCGAGTGCTACAACATGGTTGTCGTTGGCACTTATAAGAGTAGCCCGATAACGGCGGAACCATACCGGGCGAAAGGACAGCCTTTACACGCTCGTCGATCCTATTTCGGCCCCACAACAACCCAGCCGGCTTGGCTTTGCCAACGCGGCTGGGCTGATGGTGGAGCCGCCGGGTACCGCCCCCGGGTCCGATGCGCTTATTACGAAGCCGTTTATCGCCATAGTTGGGCGAACCCAACAGGCTCAATATAGGCATTGCCAGGCGTTAATTAAAGGCTGCCCCGGGCATTGCCGTTTCTCCCTGGCGATTCGGAGTTGTGAGCTATGCCCCAAGGGCAGGCGCAAGCCTTTCTTGGCGCCCGGACTCCGACCATATTATCGGGCGGAGCAGGAGAGGCGAGCCGTGAAGCACAGTGTCAAATTGGTCAGCGTCGGTGTCCCACAGATCGAGGGCTGCACGACCCTTAAGGATCTCGTCGCCTATTGCGCGCGCGTCTCGAACCCCGGCAATCAGCTCAATCATGCGACCGCCGACAAGCTGTTCGCCTATCTCATGAAGCATAAGCATTGGTCGCCGTTCGAGATGGTGTCGATCACGATGGAGATCCAAACGGCGCGCGACATCGCCCGGCAGATCCTCCGCCATCGCAGCTTCAGCTTTCAGGAGTTCAGCCAGCGCTATGCCGAGGTGAAGACAATCGAGCCCGTCATCCGCGAGGCGCGGCTGCAGGATCCGAAGAACCGTCAGAACAGCCTAGAGACCGACGATCCTGTTCTTCAACGCGAATGGGAGGCCGCTCAGCGCGAGGTGTGGGAGATTGCACACACGCGCTATCAGCAGATGCTCGCGCGGGGGGTCGCCAAGGAGCAGGCGCGTGCCCTGCTGCCTGAGGGATTGACGCCCTCAACGCTCTACATGGCGGGAACATTGCGCTCCTGGATTCATTATGTCGAGCTGCGCACGGGCCCCGAGACACAAGAGGAGCACCGTGAGATTGCTGAAGCCTGCAAGGAACTTATCACGGGCCTGATCGGCGAGTTCGGCGAAAAGCCGGTAGAGCGCTGATTTCGATATCGACCTTGGGGAGTGGGATGGTCGACACACTGGAGGCGCGCTTAAAGCGCCTGGAAGGCGTCGAAGAGATACATCGCCTCATCCTGGAGCACAGCCGATTGCTGGATGAGGGCAGTGTTCGGCCCTTCGTTGAGCTCTTTGCCGAGCAGGATGCTGAATGGATCGGCAGCTTCGGCACATACAAAGGGCAGGCCGAGATAGAAGCGGCAGTGACGCAATACGCCAACAATCCCGCGCTGCGAGCAGCCAGTCGCCATCTTGTGAGCTCGATCATGATCGACATTGAGGGCGATGTAGGCAGAGCCTGGTCGTGCTGGACTCTCACGACCCGAGGCGATGCGAAGCCGCCGGCTCTCGTCAGCGCGGGCATGTATGAGGATGAATTTGTGCGAGAAGCAGCTGCCTGGAAGTTTCGCCGACGCATTGTTACAGCAGATTCCGAAAGGGCATAACAATGGCACAATCCCTGGAAGCGCGTCTTCAGCGCTTGGAAGACATTGAAGAAATTCGCCGCGTGATCATGGATTACGGGCGCTTTCTCGATGCGCGTGATTTCAAGTCATACGCCAATCTGTTCGCGGAGAACGGCACGTGGGAGGGTGGCTTCGGAAAGTTCACGGGGCCAAGGGAGATCGAGGAAATGATCGGCAAGGCCATCGGCGGCTCCGGCCCGATGAGCCGGCCGAATTACCATCTCATGAGCTCGCCGGAGATCGATGTCGATGGCGACAAGGCTACGGCGTGGTCGCGTTGGACGTTCGTGATGAACAATGACGAAGACCGGCCGGTGATCGCGGCGGCGGGCGAGTATCATGACACATTCGTGCGCGAGAAGGGGCGCTGGAAATTTCAGCGCCGCTTCGCAGGCGCCCCACGCGCACCGGCGGACCGGCAGCGCTGATGCGCGAGCAGGGCCCCTCCCTGACCCTCCCCTTGCAGGGGAGGGAATTCGCCAACGTCCTCCCCCTGAAAGGGGGAGGTGAGGTGGGGGTCTGAATGTCCGCCCACGGATCAATCGAGATTTGCTTCAACCTCGCGCGCGCGGCGAATGGCGCGATCGGTTATCACGACCGCTTGCCGTGGCGGCTGCCGAATGATTTGAAGCGCTTCAAAGCGCTCTCGATGGGCAAGCCGATCATCATGGGGCGCCGGGTCTTCGAGAAGGATCTCTCGTCAAAGCCGCTGCCTGGCCGGCTCAACATCGTCTGTACGCGTGGCGCATCATTCGCCGCAGAGGGGATTCTCGTCGCATTGTCGGTCGAGGAGGCGCTCAGGCTTGGCCGCGGCGCCGCTGAGAAGACCGGGGCGGACGAGGTCCACGTGATTGGCGGCGCGCAAATTTTCAACGCCGCCCTGCCTTATGCCACGCGCATTTACCTAACCGAGGTCGAGGCGAGCCCCGCGGCCGACACCTATCTCGATGCCTTCGATCCGGCTATCTGGTTGGAGACGTTTCGGGAATCGCACGGAGCTGATGAGCGCCATACCTACGCCTATTCGTTCGTCGTGCTGGAGCGGAAAGGCGCTGCGGCCTCTTTCGATTAACCAAACCCGCTCAAATCCCGGGGAAATAGCAAACGCGGTATTTACCGCGTTCTGCGATCATTCTTCCCTCTGGTATTCGAGTTGGAGCGATCCATGCGCTGGGCTTTGGCAATGACGGCGGTCTCGCTGATGGTCGGCGCCACGGCACACGCAGCGGACGTCAAGTTCACGTGCAGCCGCGGCGATACGGTTCGCTCCGTTGCCGTCGTTTCTCAACCAGACTCCGGACATTCCTGCGAAGTGCAGTACGAGAAGACCTCGATGGGCGAGAAGCCCGAAGTGCTGTGGCACGCCGACAGCGGCATGTCGTTCTGCGCCGATCAAGCGAAAGCGCTTGCTGCGCGTCTCCGCCAAGCCGGTTGGACCTGCGCGCAGGGCGAGACCGCGGCGATCGCCAGCGAAAGGGCGCCGCAGCCCTATGCGGTGCCGGTCGAGGTGGGTGGTCCGGTGAAGACCGATGCTCCAAACACCGTTGCGAGCGGCGTGACGGCGGCGGTCCGCCCGGCCACACCGGCGCCCAAGTTCCAGCTGCGTCCGACGCTGCACTAACCAGCCTCTTGAGCTCAACCGCGCGGCCCACCCGCGTAGGCGCTCGGCTAGCTCACCACATCAAAACTGGCCCGCCCCGATCAAATCGGCTAAACGGGGCTCGCAGCGCGTGGCTACGCACCCTATCTAAGGGCTCGTGTGGTCAGGAAAAATTCCAGGCGACGGGGCGCTAGCGGGACGACAGGGCGGAAACGGATGGCTTGGAATAGGAATACAGGGGGCCGCGGCCAAGGCCCTTGGGGCCAAGGGCCAAGCTCCGGCGGAGGCAACAGCGGCGGCCCGCGCGAACGTCCGCCCGATCTCGACGACATCTTGAAGCGCAGCCAAGACCGGATTCGCCGGGCGTTTCCGCCCGGTTTCGGTGGCAGCGCCATGGCGGTCCTCCTTTTGGCCGCGCTCATCGTTTTCTGGATGCTCAGCGGCATTTACGTCGTTTCGCCGACCCAAGAGGGCGTTGTTCTGCGCTTCGGCCAATATGTGCGCGTTGAGCGGAATGGAATGCATTGGCATGTGCCGTGGCCGGTCGAGCAGGTCTATTTGCCCGAGGTCACGCGCGTTTTCCGCGTCAATATCGGCGGTGCGAACAGTAGCGACGGCAGCGATGTCGCGGACGATCTCATGCTGACGAAGGATCGCAACTTTCTCATCGTCAATTTTACAGTGCAGTTTCAGATCAACAAAGCTCGGGACTATCT
>JBAQHC010000070.1:0-3933 GCA_049288095.1 Alphaproteobacteria bacterium
GAAGTCGCTATTTCCCATGTTACAGCCGTGAAACAAAACTTGTGTTGTCCGTGGGCGGATCGATTGGTTCTTTATGCGGGGGTCAGCGTTTAAGCGTTGGTATGCGTCTTAGACCCTTCGCGAGGCGGGGAACCGGTTGTTTGAACGTCGATTGAAGGCGGGTGTCGTCGGTGCTGGCGTATTCGGCGGCTACCACGCCCAGAAATACGCAGCATTGCCGGGCGTCAATCTGGCCGCCATCCTTGATCTGTCGAAGGATGCGGCGCAGAAGACGGCGCAACATTTCGGCCGCCACGGCACCAAGGCGCTGACGGATATTTCCGAGTTCGCGAAGGCTGTCGACGTTGCGACCATCGCTACGCCAGCGACGACGCATTACACGGTCGCGCGCGAGCTTATCGACGCCGGCGTGCATGTGCTGGTTGAAAAGCCGCTCGCCCTGACGCTTGAGCAAGCTGACGATCTGATCGAACGCGCGCGTAAGCGCAGTGTGACCTTGCAAGTCGGTCATCAGGAAAGATTTGTGATCAAGGCGACGGGGCTTTTGTCGCGCGGCAAGACACCAAAGGCAATTACGTCGCGCCGCGCGGGGCCCTGGACAGGCCGCTGCACTGATGTGGGTGTCGTGATCGATCTCATGATCCACGATCTCGATCTTTGTCATCAACTCGTTGACAGCCCCGTCATCAAGACGGTCGCTGCCGGCACGCGCATGCATGGCGATGAGGCAGATGAGGTTGCGGCGGATCTCTTGTTCCGCGGCGGCTGCAAGGCCCATCTCTTTGCGAGCCGCATTTCGGAGCGGCGTGAGCGCATGATGCGCGTCGATTACGATGATGGATATGTCGAGATCGATTTCATCAAGCGCACGATGACCAACACGACACCGGCGGAGCTGACGCCGCTCGGCGCGGGCGATGCGGCGCAGCGCGCCATTACCAGCGATCCCCTGGGCTTTGCAGTGAGCGAATTCGTGCGCGCCGTGCGCGGCGGACACGAGCCGCTGGTCAACGGCCAGGCGGCGCGGCGCGCGCTTGCGACTGCGCTTGAAATCCTCGAAGTCGCCGAGTGCCGCGAGGCCGCGTAAGCCTAAAATTCGCCTCCCTTTACCCTGGCGCCGCTTGTGCCGTAAGCAGCGATGGGGCACGCTCCCTCGGCAAGCCAGCGTTGTAATGGCTTGCTAGTGGAGGGGGTTCCTATGAGCGGATTTGGGCGGGCCTGGCTCATGGCTGGCCTTGTGACCGCAGGCTTTGCGTTCGCCTCGCACGCCGAGGCGGTTGTCTATGACGGAATGACCCAAGCGCAAGTCGAAGCTGCTTTGACGTCTGGAGGCAAGACGTTCAAGAAAATCGACACGAACATTTGGGCATTGGAACAGGGAAGACACCTCATTTTGACTTCTTGTCCTGATCGATCCAACGCCACCTGTTACGAGATCTATATCATCGACAAGTTTTCTAATGTGAGGCCGACGCTGCAGGGCGTGAATAAGTGGAATAGTGATTCCAGGGCGCCCGAAGCATCGGTGAGTGATCAAGGATTTCTTGAGCTTACGATGTTCGTCTCAACGGTCGGCATCACCGAAAAATTGCTTCTTGATACGTTGATGTGGCTGGACACGGCCGAACAACTGGAGAGCTTCAACTCGTTTTGGCGACCCTACCTAGTATCGCCCGGCGCGTAGTTGGTGCTCAGGGGGAGGGCACTATGTTTCAAAGATATCTTGACCTTGCGGCAATCGGCATTCTCGCAAGCCTTGGAATTTCGGCCTGCGGGCAAAACACTCAGCAAGCGAAGGCGCCCGAGACGGCACCACAAACCGCGCCGTCACTGCCACCAACAGCACCTCAGCAATCGCCAGTGTCAGGTGCGGCGATCTATAACGGGCTGACCATGGCGCAGCTCAAGGCCATCTTCACGGCTGCAGGAAAAGAGATTTCAAGTGAGGTGCCCGATTCCTCGGGGCGCGGCGGAATTCTGCGGATGAAGGATGGCCCGCTTATCTCGCTCACACAGTGCCCCGAAAACGAAAATGGGCCCTGTTACGAGATCGAGATCAGCCGGACTTTCAGCAACGTCAGGCCGACTGCGGATGCGGTGAATCAGTGGAACTACTCGACCAAAGTCCCGGAGGCTTCCGTCGGGTCGGACGGCAATCTGCATATGGAGTTCTGGGTCACCACGGTCGGCATGACCGATCAGCTGCTGCTCGATTCGATCGGCTGGTTCGAGGGGGCGTGGCAGGATCCGGATGGCCAGCAATTCTGGCGGCCCTATATGACGAGCGGAACAGGCTCGTAAGTGGCTCCCGGGCCTGATGGCGTGAAGCGCTTCGCGCCTTGCGCGTCTCATGGGGCCGTGCTCAAAACGGCCCCATGGCAGAACGGCTCAAAATAGCGCTTGCGCAGCTCAACCCGACCGTCGGCGATCTTGCGGGCAACGCGCGTCTTGTGCGCGAGGCGCGCGCGGCCGCCGCCAAGAACGGCGCTGATCTCGTTCTGTTGAGCGAGCTTTTCCTTTCCGGCTATCCGCCGGAAGATCTTGTCTTGAAGCCGGCTTTCGTTAGCGGCGCACGCAAGATCGCGAGCGAGCTCGCCGCCGAAACCAAGGACGGCGGGCCGGGCGTCCTCCTCGGTCTTCCGTGGGCGGAGGAAGGCAAGCTCCACAACGCGGTCGCATATCTCGACGGCGGCAGCATCAAAGCGCGCCGCTTCAAATATGAGCTGCCGAATTACGGCGTGTTCGATGAAATTCGTGTGTTCAAGCCGGGCCCGCTGCCGGAGCCGATCAATATAAGGGGCGTCGATGTCGGCGTGCCGATTTGCGAGGATATCTGGTTCGGTACCACATGCCTCAATCTCCGCCAGGCCGGCGCGCAGATTCTCTTGGTGCCCAATGGCTCACCCTTCGAGATCGACAAGCGCGAAGCGCGGCTTGGTCACGTGAAAGCGCGCGCCTGGGAGAACAATCTGCCGACGGTTTATCTCAACCAGGTCGGCGGGCAGGACGAGCTTGTGTTCGACGGTGGGTCCTTCGTGATGAACGCGAACGATGAGATCGCCGTGCAAATGCCCGCGTTCGAAGAGGCGATGGTCATCACGGAGTGGACGAAGGAAGGCGGCAAATGGCGCTGCATGCCGGGCGAGCGCGCTGAAACGCCCGGCAAGCTTGAAGCGCTTTATCGAGCGATGATGCTCGGCTTGCGCGATTACGTGCGCAAGAACCGTTTTCCCGGTGTGATCATCGGCCTTTCAGGGGGCGTCGATTCAGCGCTCACGGCTGCGATTGCCGCGGATGCTCTCGGCGCCGAGCGCGTGCGGTGCTTTATGTTGCCCTCACGGTATACCAGCGAGGAGAGCTTGAAGGATGCAGCAGACTGCGCAAAGTCGCTCGGCATCAAGCTCGGCGCGATCGGGATCGAGCCGGCGGTTGCTGCATTCACCGATATGCTCAAGGATCAATTTTCCGGACGCAACGCCGACACGACGGAGGAAAACATCCAGTCGCGCGTTCGTGGTGTGACTTTGATGGCGATCTCGAACAAGTTCGGCGACATGGTGGTGACGACCGGCAACAAATCCGAAATGTCGGTAGGCTACGCAACGCTCTATGGCGACATGTGCGGCGGCTTCAACCCGCTTA
Organism: Alphaproteobacteria bacterium; assembly: GCA_049288095.1. Lineage (GTDB taxonomy): Bacteria > Pseudomonadota > Alphaproteobacteria > CAWBKL01 > CAWBKL01 > CAWBKL01. The sequence continues at coordinate 3,643 of JBAQHC010000070.1, forward strand.
AGGACCTATACAAGACCGAGGTGTTTGAGGTTGCGCGCTGGCGCAATGCCAATCATCCGCGTGGAGCGCTTGGTCCGAACGGACGTGTCATTCCCGAGAATACGATTACGCGTCCACCGACCGCCGAACTGCGCGCCGATCAAAGAGATGAGGATTCGCTTCCGCCATATCCTGTGCTTGACGACATCCTCGAATGTTTGATCGAACGCGAGATGGCTGTGAACGAAATTGTCGCGCGCGGCCATGATGCGGCGACGGTCAAGCGCGTGGAGCAAATGCTCTATATTGCCG
>JBAQHC010000071.1:0-1656 GCA_049288095.1 Alphaproteobacteria bacterium
CACTAATCTATTGGAAAACATCTTGGAGAATCATTGTTTGTCGGAAACAAGTTGAATTATCTCCGCCGCGCCGGGAGGCAAGGTCGGGTGGAACGACTATTAGTCTTTTTTCTACACAATAGATTATGGCCCTTGTTCAATCACGGAAACTATGTTGCCGTTCAGGTCAACCTTGGCCTTAACCCAATTGACAACAACTGCTCCAAAGGCATTCTTACCTCTGAATGTTGTTCTTACGATCAAATGATCGCCCTTATCCCAATAACGGGTCTCGACATGTTTGTAAGAACCCGGATCATTCATGTTTTTCTTGATCAGTTTTTCAAGATTTATATGTGATCCATCCCAAACGCTGAACTGTGCCTTGATTAACTTCTCTCTCTCCTCTATCTTTCGGATGAATTCATCCGTATATAGCCTCAAATAATTTGGAGACCGCACTACGCCGTCATCATAACCCAAACTCCCTTGTTCACTTGAAATCAATGCTGTGTAACCATATGTAGCTTTTATGTGTTTCACATATTCTTTGTCGAACTGTAGATCTGCATCACTTTCTGATTCGATAAACCTTTTAAGCTTATCTGTGCTTGCCCAATCAGGTTCTGAAAAAACAAAAATCGAGACTACCGCATAATCGCCCAACCGATCACCTCGCGTTGTTGCAGGGATCATTTTTGACAACGTGTTGCTCTTTCTGGCGGTCATAAATTCAAAGATTAACGCTTTAAGCTGTTCGGCTGTCGTATTCTGTGAAACAAGAATAGATAAATTTCTACCATATTGAGCAACGACTTGAAACTTTGGAATGCTTGACGCTGCAGAAGTTGAGTTACCCAATGGCCTTTCCTTTTCCCCTCCCGCCCCAGTTCCCTTTACCGTAGTCCCTTGTTTCTTCCACCCTGTGGACAACTCGTCAGATGCATGTTTAGTGGATTCCCTCAGATCCGCAGAACGGTCCTCCTTTTTCCCGGAAATAGAAAACAGGTATCCCAGGAAGATCAAAAGGAGTAAAACAAATAAACACCCAAACGAGCGTGGTGACTTCCACCTAAGAGGAGCCCCGCAATGGGGGCACTTGTCAGCTCTCTTGCTAACTTGAGTCCCGCAGTCTTTGCAGATTTTGAGTTTCGGAGAGGCCGAAATGACACGGTGATCTTTTTCTCGAGGATCAAAAAAATGCGTTCCCTCTTTTCCGGGTTCAATATCTTGCTTGACGTTCTTAGTCGTTTCTGATTCCTGCAGTTGCGCCTCAAGTCCTCTGCCAGCTGATGCAAAGTTTTTACGCAGCTTTGACTGCCTCCATTTCTCATACTCTTCGCGGTTTTTGAATCGCGGATTCATGATGGCTCTTTCACCCTTTTTAACTTTTACTTCCTTAATCCACACCACCAAGCGACTTACCAACCATGGCGGCGTCAATTTCCTCTCCTTTAAAGAATGACGATATTACCCATTGTCGAGAGTTAGTGCACCTATCCATTTTAGGAATCGAGCAATTCCAGTACCAAATTCTTGCTATCCTTATAACTTGTCGTAATATATGACTTTTCTCAAAGACCTTTTATTTTAAGCCCAGCCCAAAGTGGACATTTTTTGGCCACTTCTTACATTTTGGGGCGACTGCTTATACTTATACCTCTCATAGACATAAGA
>JBAQHC010000072.1:0-1659 GCA_049288095.1 Alphaproteobacteria bacterium
CCCTGGCTGTATGAAAACCCCGCAAGCTCGAGGACTGCTAGAATTGGTTTTCTCAGATCGATAGGATCAGTTCCGCGAAGGAAATTCCATGGACACCCTTTCCGGTTGACCCGGATGCCTGCCTGCCCGAGGGGGTCGAGGGGCGCAGGCGCCCAGTTGGGCTGCACGTCGTCTGCGGTCATTGATTGCTTTGCGAATGGTCGACCAGGCCGGCGAGCTAATTGCCAGCGGTTCAGTCTTTGAATTAAGGGGTTGGGACGACAGAACGGCCAGCCAGGTCGTTGCAACCGGTCCACCGCTGGTAAGCCCCACTCAAGCTTGGCTCGTGACAGTGCCGGTGGGCTCATCGCCGGATTCTGGAGTTGAAGGCGTGAGTGCACAACCAAAGGCCGGCGTAGATCGAGCCGAGCGGTCGCAGTGCCCCTGCATCTAGAGGAAACGATGGCCCAACCTCGCCTTGCTGCCATTGAAACTCCGAAGTCAGTGCTGCCAATTCTCGGAACGGCCAGAATTGCACGGTTGGCCTATGAGGGTGGTGACGTGGCAAAGGTTTGGGATCATCTCCTCACCCGAGTAAACAGCAATCATATGGATGCGGGCGCCTTCCTCGACATATCGGTCATCCTGCAAACTGCAGGAGAGCGCGACAAGGCACTCTTGGCACAATCGGCTGCTCTCGAAATCAGCCGCACGTACGAAATCCGCCACGGGCACGGCGACGGCATAAAGGTTCTGGCGTTTGTGACGGCCGGCGATTTTATGGCCAACACGCCAATTGATTTCCTGCTGGAAGAGTCGAATGCGACCCTCTTCCTGCACTACGTCGATGCCTCAACTCAGGAGTTGTCTAGCCTGCCCGATCATGATGTCGCCTTCTTGGCTGTTGGAGAATCTGAAGACAATCGCGGTGTTCTTGCCAACCTCGAGCGTATTTTGAAAGATTGGCAACGTCCGATCCTGAACAACAAGCCCCGGCAGATTGCGGCGCTGACAAGAGACGGCGTCGCCTCCATGTTTGCGGATGAACGCACAATTCTTGCTCCGGCAACGGCGTCCGTCATGCGCGATCGGCTGGCTTCGCTTGCCGGTGGGCGCGTCGCGCCGAATGACCTCGTTCCAGATGTTGATTTCCCGATCATCGTCAGGCCGAAGGGAACTCACGCGGGCCACGGCCTCGAAAAAATCGAGTGCTGTGCAGACCTCGATGCCTACCTCGCGACGCACGTGGAGGACCAATTCTATGTTGCGCCCTTCGTCAACTACGCCGGGCCGGACGGACTGTTCCGCAAACAGCGCATTGCCTTCATTGATGGGGAGGCCTTCGCTAGTCACTTGGCGGTATCCGAACACTGGTTGGTTCACTACCTGAGCGCCGGAATGGCCGCGCATCCGGAGCGGCGCGCTGAAGAGGCGGAACAGATGCAAACATTCAACGTCGGCTTCGCGGAGCGGCACGCGCGCGCGTTCGACGCCCTCTATAGGCGGATAGGCCTAGACTATTTCGTGATTGATTGCGCAGAGCTCCCGGATGGGCGCCTTCTTTTGTTTGAGGCCGACATTGCGATGATTGTCCACTCGATGGATTCGCAGGTAACGTTCCCCTACAAAAAGCCTGCCATGGGCAGGCTGTTCAGGGCATTCGAGCGCGCGCTGGTGAGC